>DATLHD010000031.1:0-5155 GCA_035540075.1 Gemmatimonadales bacterium | reverse complement strand
GCGGCTCGACGTCGAGGATTACTTCTACAACGGGGACTTCGGTGGCGGCGACGAGTTCCAGAACGACGTCATCGCCTCGCTGGGTCTCGAGATCGGCCTGGGCGGTCGGGCGGACGCGAACGAGCCTTGATCCAGGAAGGTCACTGGTAACGAGCGCGCCGTCCGTTCGGACGGCGCGCTTTTTTTGCCCCGGTGGCCATGCATTGCGATTGCGCCCCAGCCAGCCCGGCGAGCTCGGCTCACCGGTGCGACGGGAAGCTAGGGTTCTGGTGTGGTACTGTCAAGGATTTCCGGCAATTTATGCACATTTCTATGAACATTTCCACTTGATAGCACCATATTCTGCATTAGTGTCGACCCGATATTGCAGTTTCTGCTCTCCGGTGGTTACACTTCGGACACCGCCAATCGTGGAATGGTCCTGGTGAGCATCTCCCGAAAGATCGTCTTCAACGTCCCCTCGCTTCTCCCTGAGGCCCCGGGGACGCCGGTCGTCCGCTCCTCCGATACGGAACTCGTCGACCGGCCCAGCGACGACGTCCCCGAGCGCGAGCGCGGGGCGGACGGCCGCAAGCTCGCCATGCTGGTGGACGTGAGCCAGGCGCTCACCGGAACCCTGAACCTGCAGGCGGGCCTCTACGGCGTGCTCGAAGTCCTCCAGCGCCACTGCGGGGCGCTCCGCGGCGCCATCACCCTGCTGGAGGAAGAGAGCGGCCTCCTCGTGGTCGAAGCCGCTCTCGGCTATCCCCGGCCTGCGGGACGGGTTCGCTACCGCATGGGCGAGGGTGTCACCGGGATGGTCGCCCAGTCGGGGGTGCCGACCGTGGTGCCGCGAGTGAGCCGGGAGCCGCGCTTCCTCCACCGTGCGGCATCCAGGGGACAGCGGGAGGAGGAGATCACCTTCATCTGCGTCCCGGTCACCCTCGACGGTGGGACCATCGGCACCCTCGCGATCGAGGAGCGCTACCTGAACGGGCGGGTAGCGGAGCGCACGGTGCACGCGCTCCGTATCGCGGCCGGCATGATCGCCCAGGCACTCCGGATCCAGCGCCTGGTAGACCAGGAGCGACGCCAGCTGGTCGAGGAGAACACCCAGCTCAAGCAGGAGCTCAGGGAGCGCTACGACTTCAGCCATATCATCGGCAACAGCGGGCCGATGCGTCGGGTGTTCGAGCAGGTGAGCCAGGTCGTGGACACGGCCGCGACGGTGCTCGTCCGCGGCGAGTCGGGGACCGGCAAGGAGCTGATCGCGCACGCGCTGCACCACCACTCGCCCCGCGCCGGCAAGCCCTTCATCCGGGTGAACTGCGCCGCACTGCCCGAGACGCTGGTGGAGTCCGAGTTGTTCGGCTACGAGCGGGGTGCCTTCACCGGCGCGCTGGCCCGGCGGAAGGGTCGCTTCGAGTTGGCCGACGGGGGCACGCTCTTCCTCGACGAGATCGGGGAGCTGAGCCCCTCGACCCAGGCCAAGCTGCTCCGGGTGATCCAGGAGCGGGAGTTCGAGCGTCTGGGCGGCACCGCGACGATCCCGGTGGATGTCCGCCTGATCACGGCGACGAGCAAGAATCTGGAGCGCGCCCAGGCCGAGGGCACGTTCCGGGAGGACCTCTACTACCGGCTCAACGTCTTCACCATCTGCGTGCCGCCGCTCCGGGAGCGCAAGTCCGACATCCTGCTGCTCGCCGATCACTTCGTCGAGAAATACGCCCGGCTGCACGGCCGCAGCATCAAGCGGATCTCGACTCCGGCGATCGACATGCTGGTGAGCTACCACTGGCCCGGCAACGTCCGGGAGCTGGAGAACACCATCGAGCGCGCCATCCTGGTGGCCGACGGCGATGTCATCCACGGTCACCATCTCTCGCCCACGCTCCAGACCGCGGAGGGCTCGGGGACGGTCGTCACCGGCTCCCTGGGCGAGGCCGTCGCGGCGTTCGAGAGCAACCTGATCCAGGACGCGCTCAAGACCACCCGCGGCAATCGCGCCCGCGCGGCGCGCTTCCTCAGTACCACCGAGCGGATCATCAACTACAAGATCCGCCGCTACGGGATCGACCCCCACCGCTTCCGCGACTGACGAATTTGTCGCCGCGGCCGGCTGGACGGCCGCGGGCGACGCGCTTCTATCCGTAGCGCCAAGTCCTGCTCCCCCAATGCACTGCGTCGCCGCTCAGGCCGTCTCCCCGTCGCGGGCACGGGTCTTGTCCTCTCCAGCACGGACGGTGTTACCGGCGCGACGGCTAGCAGGCCGAATCGACGCGCGGCGGCGCCACCTTGTCTCCGCGATTCGGCTGGCACCGCACTCTTCGATCGGGGGAACGACATGACCTCGCGACGAACTCTCCGGCTGCTCCTCGGACTCGGCACGACGGTACTTACCGGCGGTCCCGCCGTGGCGCAGTCGATGGCCTACAGCGACGCGGGCGCTCCACCCCGCTTCACGCTGGCGAGCGCCTATCACCTCCGGCTCGAGAGCGCCTGGCCTCAGGACGCCGCGGGCGGGGACGGCTGCCGCAACGGTGGGGACGAGATCGTGGAAGGGGATCTCCAGCGGGGAGTGGACGGCGTGTACCGCGGCTCGTTCGAGCGACGCACGCTGCTCCTCTTCTGCGGGGCGCACGCCGCCAGCGGGGAGGCCTGTGAGCTGGTGCTCGAGGGCGACGGCAACGTCGCGATGATGGGCTACGTGGTGCCGGACGAGACCAGCCCGAGCGGGAGCGCGCTGCGTCTCTCCTGGCGGCCATTGCCCGGCCACGGTGCCACCGTGCGCGGCGCCTGCTCGGCCGACTTCAAGCAGTCGGTCGAGGAGATGTATCTCTCGGTCTCTCACGGAGTCGAGCTCGCGGTGCCGGCGGCGGGTGCGGAGCGGCGGAAGGAGCGGCTGGAGAACTACGCCTGGACGGCGGAGGTGGAGGGACGCTAGGGGCGATCAGCGTTTTCCGCGCCGTCTCGCCGCGTTTCCGGTCGTCTTGGGCTCCTCCCGCCGCACTTCCCGCGCGGTCTTGTCATCCCTGAGGCCGAGGTAGCGCGGGTGGCGCAGCAGCCCGGCCTCGGTCCACTCCCCGAATCCGATCTGCGCCACCAGCTTCGGCGTCACCCACTGGACCTCGCCGGCAGGGACCGGCCCCGGCGCGAAGGGAGAGGTGCGGCGGTGCAGGGGTGAGAGCCGGCGTCGAAGCATCTCCAGCGTGTCCTGGTCGTAGCCGGTGCCGACCTTGCCCGCGAACCGGAGCACTCCCTCGTCATCGTAGTAGCCGACCAGGAGGGCGCCGAGGTGCTCCCGGGCGCCCTGGGGTGCGGTGTAGCCGCCGATGACGAACTCCTGCTGAAGCACGCACTTGATCTTGAGCCAGTCGGTGGACCTGCCGCTCACGTAGGTGGATTCGGCCCGCTTCGCGATGATGCCCTCCGCCCCCTTGGCGCAGGCGTCGCGGTACATCGCCGCGGAGCCGGACGTGCGATAGGGCGTGAAGTGGATCTTGCCGTCGTACCACACCACGTCGCGCAGCACCTTCTTCCGGTCGAGCAGCGGCATGCCGGTGAGATCGATGCCCTCATAGAACAGGCAGTCGAACAGGTACAGCTCGACCGCGACGCCGGTCCGCGTCACCCGCACCGTGTCGCGGAGGTGCATCCGCTGCTGCAGCCGCGCGAAGGACGAGAGCCCGGTCGCCGGATCCGGGGCCACGATCTCGCCGTCGAGCACGGCGTCGCCCCGCACCGCGAGGGAGAGCGCCTCCACCAGCTCGGGGTAGCCGCCTTCCACCTGACGCCGGTTCCGGGAGAACAGGCGCACCGATCCGCCCGTCACGTACGCCAGCACCCGCACACCGTCCAGCTTGGGCTCGTAGACCCAGCCGCCCGAGGGGGCCCGATCGGTCAGGGTGGCGAGCATCGGCGCGATCCATCCGGGCTGCGCGCGGTAACGGAGCCGTCCTCGCCCTCGCGACAGCGCGTCGCGCGACAGGCTCATGCGGCACCTCCGACGCCCAGGATCGCGCCGAGGTCCTGCTTCGCCGACAGAATGCCGTCCCACGGGTCGCCGTCCGCCTCGAGGCGATCGGCCACCGTGCGGATGGTGAAGTCGGTGGGATAGATCCGCTCCAGCTCCTCCCAGCGCACCGGCGTGGACACGGTGGCGTTGGGATGGCGCCGGGTGGAGTAGGGCACCGCGAGCGACTTGCCGCGGGTGTTCTGGTTGTAGTCGAAGAAGATCTTCCCCCGCCGCCGCTCGACCGCCCACTCGATCGTCACCTCCCGCGGCCGCTCGCGAAGCGCGTGCTTGGCGATCGTCTCCGCGACGTCGCGGGCCGCGTCGAAATCGAGATCGCGCACGATCGGGAGATAGAGGTGGAGTCCGGTCCGCCCCGAGGTCTTCACGTAGGTGGTGAGGCCCAGGCGCTCCAGCTGCTCCCGCACCTGAAGCGCGAGCCTGTGGGTGCGATTGAACGCGCGCCGGTGCAGCTCCGGCTCCGCGCCTCGCGCCTCGCGCCCGGAGTAGTCGTAGGGGTCGAGGTCGAAGACGACGAAGTCCGGGTAGTTGAGCACCGAGCGCTCCAGCTCCGCTTCCGAGCCGGTGAAGCGGCGACCGCGCGCCGTGGCGTCCGGCTCGGGGTCGGTGCGGCTGTACCAGGCGTGCAGCTCGAGGCTCGCCATCTGGCCCAGCCAGAGGAGCGTCGGGAGGTTCTCGCAGACGAGATACTCGCCGTCGGTCTCGCCGTGGCTGGAGTAGATCGCGACCGTCCGCGCGAACGCCGGCGGATCGTCCCAGTGCTTCTGGTAGAAGCTCTTCCCGGTGATGCCGCCGGGAAACCGGGTGACGAAGAGCGGCCGGTCGGCGAGGTGGGACAGCATCCAGCGCGACACCCGCGCGAGATAGCGCAGGAGGTGGCGCTTGGTGAAGGGTCGGCGGGTGGGCGTGCCGGGCCACAGCGCCTTGTCGAGGTTGCTGACGGTGACATCGTGTCCGTCCGCGTGGAGCACGGCGCGGTCCCGCGCCGCGTCGAGCTGCTTCACGACGTCGCGCACGGTGCCGGGTGCGGGGATCGCGGCGGGCACGCGCCTAGCTGACTTTCCTCGTCGCCCGCCGTGCCGCCGGCCGGGTCCGCGGCCGCGCCGCGCGCTTCGGCTTGCTCTTCTTCGCGGCTTCCACGCT
>DATLHD010000030.1:0-5958 GCA_035540075.1 Gemmatimonadales bacterium | reverse complement strand
CGCTGCGATCCTCCGCGAGTAGGCCGACAAGATCTAGGATGACCCCTCGGGATCGTCGCCTTCTTCAGCACAGGCACATAGTGCCAGGGGTCGTAGACGGTCTGGCCGCGGCCGAAGGCCCGGCGGTGTTGGCCGACGATCCGTCCAGGTGGAGGGCCGAGCGGATCCGCGCCTTGAGCGAGCTCTCGATCGGCGCCCTGCGCCAGGCCTGGTCTGGGCCGCGGCACCCGGAGAACGCACCGGTCGACCGAGCTTCCTCAAGACGCCCCGATGAGCGATGCTGGATCGGTTGTCACGTCACTGCGGAGAGACGCGCCATGCGACCCGACGGACGAATCCAGGAGCTGTTCGGCATCCAGCTTCCGATCATCCAGGCGCCTATGGCCGGGGCGGGGCTTTCGGAGCTAGCCATTGCCGTCGCCGAGGCGGGAGGCTTGGGATCGCTGCCCTGCGCGCTTCTTAGCCCGGACCAGTTGCGCGCCCAGTTCAGCATCATTCGCCAGCAGACCGCGAAGCCAATCAACGCCAACTTCTTCTGTCATCGCGCTCCTGTGCCCGATGCCGAACGTGAAGCGACGTGGCGACGCAGGCTGGAGCCCTACTACCGAGAGTTCGGGCTCGATCCGCAGGCACCAATTCCGGCTTCGACCCGCGCGCCGTTCAGCGAGGAGTTTTGCGGGATCGTCGAGGAGGTGCGTCCCGAGGTCGTCAGCTTTCATTTCGGGCTGCCAGAACGACACCTGCTGGCCCGTGTCATTGCGACAGGCGCGAAGGTCATCTCCAGCGCCACCTCGGTGGACGAGGCGCGCTGGCTCGAGTCTGCAGGCTGCGACGCAATCATTGCCCAAGGAGCCGAGGCGGGTGGGCATCGGGGCATGTTCCGCACCGAAGACATTGCGACGCAGATAGGGACATTCTCGCTCGTCCCGCAGGTGGTGGACGCGGTGAAGGTCCCGGTCATCGCAGCCGGCGGCATCGGCGACGCGCGGGGGATCGCGGCGGCATTCATGCTCGGAGCTTCAGCGGTGCAGATCGGCACGGCCTACCTGTTCTGCCCGGAGTCGACGATTGCGGACCCTCATCGGAAGGCCCTGCTTGCCGCCAAGGAGCATGAGACCGCACTCACCAATGTTTTCACCGGACGGCCGGCCCGAGGCATCGTCAACAGGATCATGCGCGAGGTTGGGCCGATATCCCCGTCGGCACCCGCCTTTCCGCTGGCGGGCGGCGCCGTGGCCCCACTTCGCTCAGCCACTGAGCCGACCGGCTCGGGCGATTTCATGTCCCTATGGTCCGGCCAAGCCGCGGCCCTTGGTCGGCCAATCCCGGCCGCACAGCTCACCAGGGAGCTGGCCGAAGGGGCACGCTCGCTCCTGCCGGCGCCTGTCTAGCGAGATCCGCGCAGTACGGCCCCGGTGGATTGAACGCAGCCGCTGCGCGGCAGGGGGGACTGCTTCGCGGGCGGTGCTCCTGACTGGAAGGATTGGGTCGCTGAGCCCGCTTTGCAGACAGGAGCTTTCCGATGGCCGAGACCAGCCCTCTTCGCCGCCGCATGATCGAGGACATGACGGTCCGCAACCTCTCGCCGGCGACGCAGCGATCCTACGTTCACGCGGTGTCGAAGTTCGGCCGTTTTTTCGGCCGATCCCCGGAGACGCTGACGCTGGAGGACGTTCGCACCTATCGGGTCCACCTCGCGTCGAAGGGCGTGGCCTGGGCGAGCCTCAACCAGACCGATCAGGCCACCCGGTCATTGCCTGGCGGCAGCTTCGGGTTTGGAAAGCTGACCTTCGGCGACCATGGGAAAGGCTCCGCGTTGCTCGGAGAGCGGCCTTTCAACCAGATGTCCAGCCCCCCTCCGGCTCGCTCGATCCTCGTTTCGGCAATCTGGTACTTCAGGCCGGCCGGCGCTTACATGGGCAGTTTCTCCGTTTGGATTTTGTCCAGCTGTAACTTGCCGCCTCGCGTCCCCACATGCTTAGCGCGAAGCATGGAGAGGCATAGCACCATGAGCACGATCAGCGACAATCGGATCACGAGGCGCGCATACCATCTTGCCCACTCCGGTGGGTATGGCGGGTGGTTGGCTATCGAGCAGGAGCTACAATCCGAGGGCTATTCGCGGACACCCTACCTGCTGGACTACGGGCGCATCCGTGAAGAACTCGATACGATCTGCGCGGAAGCCAGGATGGGGACATACCGCGACGCCTGAAGGCCGAGGTTGGTGACTGAAGGTTCCGCCACCTGGTTCCCAGCGACTTTGGCGCCGGCGAAGACCGCTTCGATCAGCGCCGGCTCCGGGAGCAAGCAAATGCGGCTTCGGGTGGTGTAGGTCGGACCTGCTGGATCTTGGATGACGAAGATGAGGGCCAGCGGGACGAGCTCAGTGGCGGCCACCTCCCTTGCCCTTGCCTCCACCCCCTCCTTTACTGCCACTGCCGCCCTTGCTCCCTCCGCCGCTCTTACCCGCTCCGTTCGAAGAGCCGCTTTTGCCGGGATTCCCGTGTGATCCGCCATCGCCTGAATCGCTCGGGCTTGTCCCCTCGCCGGAGCTCTTGCGTCCCTGAGCGCCTCGCCCGGGAGATTCGGACGACAGCGAACCGCCCTCCTTTTTCCCGGTTGCCGCCGATGCGCCGCGCGCCTGACCCGTAGACCGCGTAGCGTGTGGGCCAGCGCCGGACTTTGAGGCGCGCTGCCCTTGGCTCCGCGGGTTCTCCGCGTGACCACCAGCCTTTCCCCCCGACCTCGCCTTTTCCGATGAGGAGCGAGTCCGCTGCACCGAAGTCTTAGGGGCCGCAGCCGATGCTTCAGTCCTGATTGGCACCTTAGCAGCGGACCGACCTGGCGCAGGCGCGGTAGTCGGCGCCTCGACCACGGGCCTGGTCACCGGCGTCGCCGGGAGCGCCTGCACCCCCCCAAGGGTCGGGTTCTCTGGTGCGTCGGGAAGCCCATCCATCGGTGTTGCGGGCGCACTGGCCCGCTGCTGTTCCGTCGGGTGTGCGACCGGAACCGTCGGTGTCTTGACGACCGGCACGGCCGCTGGCTTGGCCGCTGTCTGATGTATCGGTCTCGAGAAATAGCAGGATGCGCGATAGCAGATCATCGAGGGCGTGTAGTTCGGTCCGTCGTCGGACAATGGAAATTCGCGCGCCGCCGCCGGCAACTCCCGAGTCGCGGCCGGCAGCCCGACGGCGAGGGAGGGAATCACGGCACTGGCGGGCGAGAACGCGGCGCGGCTCACCGGGGCAAGACCCGCCATCGGAACATCGCTCGCCGTGGGCGCATCGGGGGCGGGATCGGCCGGCACGCGCTCTCGGCGGAAGGGAAGCAATTGCTGACCGGCGACTGCCGGCAGAAGCTCCGCCCAGGCTTCGGTGCCCGGGCGCAGTCCCTCGTCCACCAGCGCTGCATCGACTGTCTCTCGGGAGGGCGCCGAGAGCACGGGCGTCTCTGGAAAGTCGGTCGGGGCGACAGGAGCGATGATTGGAGCGCCGCCGCGTAGGAAATCGCTGGTGGCCAGCGGAAGCGGGTGGGTCTGGACGTCGGCGGGCTGGGCAGGGACGGCGGGCGACACAGTGATCACTTGGGGCGCGGTATCGTCCGTGGCTGGCTCTGCGAAAGGGTCGACAATCCAGAAGTAGCTGATCGCCGCCGCAATCAAGCCGACCGCAAGACCGGTGAGGAAAGCTGGCGGTTCGTACGGGAAGGCTCTTGCAGCGGCGATCGGGGCGGCGGGCGGCGCCGGGATCAGCGCCGGGTCCCCGGATTTCGCGGCCAACAGCTGGGTGCGGCGAGCGCGCGCCTCGGCTATACGAGCCTTGAGCGCGATCGGGTCAAGTGAATCGTCAGTCGATGGCCTGCGCGCGGCCGTTTCCGGACCCCAAAGTCGTACCACTTCGGACATCTTTGGTCCTCCCCGGACGGACAAGCTAAGCTGTCTTTGTCCGCCGGCGAGCATCGATGCTGCTGACCTGAGACCTTTTTCGCATCCTTGGTTAATCTGAAGGACAGGCGCGGGCGCGAGCCCTACAACCAGGTGCTCAACATGGCCTCCTTCTGGCTGATGACGAGCGGCATGGCGTTCATGACCTTCACGCTCACCTTCGCCGGGTTGATCCAGACCCACCTGCAGCGGGTGATGGGCATGACCTACATGGAGGTGCAGGACCAGATCGGGCTCTTCTACATCATGCGCTTCGGCGCCGGGGTGGCGGTGGTGCTGGGGGCGCTGCTCTTCATCTACAGCCAGCTGGTGGTGCGCCGCGAGATCATCGCGCCCGGGCCCGCGGTCGTGCCGGGAGAGTGACGGTGTACGATCGGGTCTGGACATCAGGCAAACTCCGCTGGGTAATCTTCGGGCTTGTCAGGGTCGGGGTCGGGATCCGGGGGGTCTCCTGTGCCGTCGGGGCCTTTTAGGAGATCCGCAAAACCCCCGGAGCGGCGCTCAGGCGCTCAGCGCGCCTTCCGCGCTGTCGGCTATGGTGCAGCCCTCGGCCACGTAGCTGTGGTCACGGGTAACGACGATGTTGTGCCGATGCGGCAGCACCCGACCGATCGCCTCAAAAGTCCGCCTCCCCATGACTATCGGCTTGCCAATCGTCAGCCGCTTGCCGGGCCGACGCCGGGACCCGCGTGGCGATGGCGGCGGCGAGCCGGCCGTCCGCCAGCCGTTTCGGGGCGCTTCGTACCATCAGCGTGCGGGCGGCGGGGATCACCTCGGCGATCCCGGGCAGGGGCGCGGCGGCGAGCGCGTCGAAGAGCGCGAGCGTCGCGTCGAGGTCGGGCAGCTCGACGAGGAGCGTGCGCGGCCCGACGGGAAGGAAGCGCAGCGTCATGCCTGCCACTCCCGGTCCGGCACGTCGGTGACGAACATGTGCCCCGGCGCATGGGTGATGGCGAACGGCACGCGCGAGGCCGTCACCGCCGCCTGCGGCGTCACCCCGCAGGCCCAGAACACCGGGATCTCGCCCGGCCGGACGTCGACCGGATCGCCGAAGTCCGGCCGGCCGAGGTCGGCGATGCCGAGCGCCTCGGGCGCGCCGACCTGCACCGGCGCGCCGTGCACCGCCGGATAGCGGCCGGAGATCGTCACGGCCTCGGGCACCCGCTCGGCCGGGATCGGCCGCATCGACACCACCAGCGGACCCGCGAGCCGCCCGGCCGGACGGCAGGGCCGGCTGGTGCGGTACATCGGCACGTTGCAGCCCTGCGCGATGTGGCGGATCTCGATGCCCGCCTGCATGAGCGGCGTCTCGAAGGTGAAGGAGCAGCCGATGAGGAAGGCGACGACATCGGGATGCTCGGCCCACGCCGCGCTCGCGTCGGCGACCTCCTCGGCCAGCGCCCCGTCGCGCCAGATGCGGTAGCGGGGCACGTCGCGCCGCAGGTCGGCGCCGGGGGCGAGCGCGGTCTCGAAGCTGCCCGGCTCGGTCACGTCGAGCACCGGGCAGGGCTTGGGGTTGCGCTGCGCGAAGAGCAGGAAGTCCCAGGCCCAGTCCTTCGGCAGGGCGATCAGGTTGCACTGGGTGAAGCCGGCGGCGTGGCCGGAGGTCGGGGCGGCCCAGCCCTCGCGACAGGCGGCGCGGAGCTCGGCGGGGTTCTGGTACGTCATCACGCGGCCTCGGCGAACGCGCCGATCGCGACGCCCTCGGCGACGAACCGCTCGCGGATGCGCCGGGCCATCGCCACCGCGGCGGGGCTGTCGCCGTGCACGCAGATGCTCTGCGCGTCCAGCCGCAGCAGCGAGCCGTCCGCCGCCTCGATCTCCCCGTCGGTGGCGAGCCGCACCATGCGCGCGGCGACGAGCTCGGGGTCGTGCAGTACCGCTCCGGCCTCGCGGCGCGAGACGAGCGCGCCCGACGGCGTGTAGGCGCGGTCGGCGAAGGCCTCGGCGACGACGCCGAGGCCGGCCGCGCGGGCGCGCTCGAGGATCGGCGCCCCGGCGAGGCCCATTAG
>DATLHD010000029.1:0-7884 GCA_035540075.1 Gemmatimonadales bacterium | reverse complement strand
ACTCGGCGACGCACTCCCTGATCCGTCGGATGTGATCGGGGGTGGTCCCGCAGCATCCCCCGATGAACGACGCTCCCGCCGTAATCAGCCGGCGGGCGTACTGCGCCATGTAATCGGGGCTCGCGAGGTAGATCCGCCGGTCGCCGACCGAGCGCGGGAGGCCCGCGTTCGGCTGGGCCGAGAGCGGTCTGGTCGAGAGCTCCGCCATGCGCTCGATGGCCTCGAGCATCGGGCCCGGTCCTACCGAGCAGTTGAGACCGACCACGTCGGCGCCCCATTCGATCAGGCGCGCGGCGATGGTCTCCACCGACGTCCCGTAGGAGGTGGCGCCGTCCTCGCCCACGGTCATCTGGGCGATCACGGGCAGGTCCGGGGCCACGCTGCGGGCGGCCTCCAGCGCGGCGTGGATCTCCTCGAGGTCGCTGAAGGTCTCCAGGATGAACCCGTGCACTCCACCCTGGGCCAGTCCGGTCGCCTGGCGGGCGAAGAAGGCTACGGCCTCGGTCCTCGCGGTCGATCCCCAGGGCTCGATGCGAATGCCGAGTGGACCGATCGCTCCCACCACCGCGGCGCGGCCGCGAGCGGCCCGGTGGGCCAGCTCGCCGGCGACGCGATTGATCTCCTCGGTCCGCTCATCCAGCCCGAAAGCCGAGAGCTTCACCGGGTTCGCGCCGAAGGTGTTGGTCTCCAGGATCTCGGCGCCGGCGCGGACGTAGAGCTCGTGGACTTCCTGGACCAGCGCGGGCTGTTTGAGGGTGAGCTCGTCGTAGCAGACGTTCACGAACACGCCGCGACTGTAGAGCATGGTGCCCATCGCGCCGTCGAGCACGTGCACGCCACCGTCGCCCACCATGTCTCGAAGCGGCTTCATGTGCGCTCGTAGCCGAGGTTGGGTGAGAGCCAGCGCTCCACCTCCGCCACCGGCATCCCCTTCCGCCTGGCGTAGTCTTCCACTTGGTCCCGCCCGATCCGGCCGACACCGAAGTAGCGCGCATCGGGGTGCCAGAAGTAGTACCCGCTCACCGCGGCCGTCGGGGTCATCGCGTAGCTTTCGGTGAGCGCGATACCGGTGCTCCGCTCCACCTGGAGCAGATCGAAGAGCGCGCGCTTCTCGGTGTGATCGGGACAGGCAGGATAGCCGGGTGCCGGCCGGATGCCCTGGTAGGCCTCCCGGACCAGTTCGGCGTTGCCGAGCGCCTCGTCCCGGGCATAGCCCCAGAACTCGCGACGCACCCGCTCGTGCAGCCGCTCGGCGAAGGCCTCCGCCAGCCGATCGGCGAGCGCCTTGGCGAGGATGGCCCCGTAGTCGTCGTGTCCCGACTCGAACTCCGCCACCAGAGCGTCGAGCCCGTGCCCGGTGGTGACCGCGAAGGCTCCGACATGGTCGGGCACGCCGCTCTCTCGGGGAGCGACGTAGTCGGCGAGGGCAAGATTCGGACGCCCCGGCGGCTTGGCCATCTGCTGTCGGAGGGTGTGAATCACCGAGATGGGCTCCCGCCGGTCAGGGCCGCCGAAGACCTCGATATCGTCGCCCACCGAGGCCGCGGGGAAGAGGCCGAACACGCCGCGAGCCGTGAGCAGTCGCTCGCGGACGATGCGGTCCAGAAGCGCACGGGCGTCGTCGAACAGACTCCTCGCGGCGGGTCCCACGGTCGGATCGTCCAGGATCGCGGGGTAATGGCCCGCCAGCTCCCAGGTCTGGAAGAACGGCGTCCAATCGATCCGCTCCACCAGTTCGGCGAGAGGGTAGTCGTCCAGCACATGAACGCCTGCGGTACAGGGCACCGGAGGCGCGGGGGCACTCCAGTCGAGCACCAGGCGGTTGGCCCGCGCCCGCTCCACGCCGACCTGGCGCTCCGCGGGGCCGCGGCCCGCCCGCTGCTGGCGGATCTCGCGGTACTCCTCGCGCACCTGCTGGATGAACCCGTCTCTGCGTCCGGTGCTCAGGAGGCTCCCCGTCACGCCCACGGCCCGCGACGCGTCCAGCACATGCACTGTGGGCCCGTGGTACTGTGGCTCGATCTTCACGGCAGTGTGGACCCGCGACGTGGTCGCGCCGCCGATCAGGAGCGGCAGGTCCATCCCCTCCCGCTCGAGCTCACTCGCGACGAAGCTCATCTCCTCGAGCGAGGGTGTGATCAGGCCGCTCAAGCCGATCAGATCCACGTTCTCGCGCCGGGCCGTGTCCAGGATCCGTGCGGACGGCACCATTACGCCGAGGTCGATCACTTCGTAGTTGTTACACTGGAGGACCACGCCCACGATGTTCTTGCCGATGTCGTGAACGTCGCCCTTCACGGTCGCGAGCAGCACCTTGCCGTTGGAGCGCGAGACCGCCGACTCGTCCCGCTCGGCCTCGATGTACGGCACCAGATGGGCGACCGCCCGCTTCATCACCCGCGCGCTCTTCACCACCTGGGGGAGGAACATCTTGCCGGCCCCGAAGAGGTCGCCCACGACGTTCATCCCCGCCATCAGCGGGCCTTCGATCACCTCGATGGGGCGCGCCGCCTGCAGCCGCGCCGCCTCGGTATCCTCCACGATGTAGTCGGCGATCCCCTCCACCAGCGCGTGGGTCAGCCGCTCGCCAACGGGCTTCTCCCGCCAGGAGAGGTCCGCCCCGGGTCCGGCGGCGCGGCCCCGGACCGTATCCGCGGTCGCCAGCAGCCGGTCCGTGGCGTCCGGCCTGCGATTCAGCACCACATCTTCCACCAGCTCGAGCAGATCCGGAGGAATGTCGGCGTAGATGGGGAGGGCGCCGGCGTTCACGATGCCCATGTCCATCCCCGCCGCGATGGCGTGGTAGAGGAAGACGGCGTGGATCGCCTCGCGCACCGGGTCGTTGCCCCGGAAGGCGAAGGAGACATTGCTCACGCCGCCGCTCACCAACACGTGCGGCAGCTCGGCCTTGATGCGGCGGGTGGCCTCGATGTAGGCGAGCGCGTAGTCGGCGTGCTCCTCGATCCCGGTGGCGATGGCGAAGATGTTCGGGTCGAAGATGATGTCCTCGGCCGGGAAGCCCACTTGCTGGGTGAGGATGCTGTAACCCCGGCGGCAGATCTTCAGCTTGCGCTCGACCGTGTCGGCCTGACCCTGCTCGTCGAAGGCCATGACGATCACCGCCGCGCCGTAGCGCCGCACCAGGGTGGCCTGGCGGACGAATTCCTCTTCGCCCTCCTTGAGGCTGATCGAGTTGACGACGCTCTTCCCCTGGACGCACTTGAGCCCCGCCTCGATCACCGACCACTTGGACGAGTCGATCACCACCGGCACCCGGCTGATGTCGGGCTCCGACGCCATGAGCCGGAGGAACGTCGTCATGGCCTGCTGGGAGTCGAGCATCCCCTCGTCCATGTTGACGTCGAGCATCTGGGCGCCGTTCTCGACCTGCTGCCGCGCGATCTCCAGACCCTTGTCGTACTCCCCTGCGAGGACCAGCTTCGCGAACTTGCGCGACCCGGTGACGTTGGTCCGCTCGCCCACGTTCACGAACAGCGTCTCGGGGCCGACGGTGAGCGGCTCCAGGCCGCTCAGCCGGAGCCGTGAGGCAGGAGTCGCCGGACGACGGGGCTCGAGGTCGCGGACCGCGTCCGCGAACGCCCGGATGTGGTCCGGCGTCGTTCCGCAGCAGCCTCCGACCAGGTTCACCAGCCCGTGCTCCGCGAACTCGCGGAGCACCGCCGCCATCTTCTCGGGGGTCTCGTCGTACTGGCCGAATTCGTTGGGGAGTCCGGCATTGGGATGGGTGCTCACCAGCACCGGCGCGATCCGGGCCAGCTCCTGGACGTACGGGCGCAGTGCGGCCGGTCCCAGCGCACAGTTGAGACCGATGCTGAGCGGTCTTGCATGCGCGACCGAGTTCCAGAACGCCTCCGTGGTCTGACCCGAGAGCGTCCGCCCGGAGGCGTCGGTGATGGTGCCGGAGATCATCACCGGCACCCGGAATCCGAGCGACTGGAACACCGACTCCACGGCGAAGATGGCCGCCTTCGCGTTGAGCGTGTCGAAGATGGTCTCGATGAGCAGCAGATCCGCGCCACCATCCAGCAGGCCGCGCACGTTGTCCGCGTAAGTCGCCGCCAGCTCGTCGAAGCCGATGTTCCGGAACCCGGGATCGTTCACGTCGGGCGAGAGGGAGGCGGTCCGGTTGGACGGTCCGAGGACGCCGGCCACGTACCTGGGAGCCTCGGGGTCGCGCGCCTCGTACTCGTCGGCGACCGACCGCGCCAGCGCGGCGCCGGTGTGGCTCAGCTCGTACACCAGGTGCGCAAGGCCGTAGTCGGCCTGGGCGGGAGCATTGCTGGTGAAGGTGTTGGTCTCGATGATGTCCGCGCCGGCGTCCAGATACGCGGCGTGGATGGCGCGAATGATCTCCGGCCGGGTGAGCGAGAGCAGGTCGCTGTTGCCCTTCAGTTCGCCCGTCCAGTCGGCGAAGCGCTCGCCCCGCCAGTCCGCCTCGCCCAGGTGGTAGGCCTGGATCATGGTGCCCATCGCCCCGTCGAGCACGAGGATCCGCCGCGCCAGGAGCGGCTCCAGCAGCGCGAGACGCTCGGCCCGGGTGTGACGGGCTCCGATGGTGGGGGATGATGGCGAGACGACTGGCACGAACGCTCCTACGAAAAATCCCCGGGGCTAAAACGCCACGGGGCAAGCGTTTTAGCGATTGTTTAACGTGGCCGCAAGCAGCGCAAATCACCACGGAATCGACTGTTGTCTGCTTCTCAAGCTAACGCGATCGCGGCCTCCGACAAGGGCTCACAGGCCCAGCCGCCGCCCGACCTCCTCCGCAGACACCCCGTCCACCGCCACGACCTTGGTCCGGGCGGTGTGACCAGAGACCAGGGTCAGGGCGGAGCGCGGAAGGTCCAGGCGGGCGGCGAGCAAGCGCAGCAGGGCATCGTTCGCCGCGCCGTCCACCGGCGGCGCCATGAGCCGCACCCGAATGGCGCCACCGCTGATCCCTGCGATCTCGTCACGGGAGGCACGGGGCTGCACCCGAAGCTGCAAGCGAGCCCCCGATGCGTTCGGCGTGAGGGGGCCGGACGGCCTCATAGCAGGCCGAGGACGAACCCTCTCGCCACCCAGAGGATGAGCCACGCGACCATGGGGCTGAAATCGATCATGCCGCTGGCAGGCAGCATCCGGCGGGTCGGCCGGATGATCCAATCGCTGAGCAGCACCAAAGGACGCATCCAAGCCCGGAATTCGGAGACGCCGAACCAGGAGGCGATCACCCGGACGAAGATCGCGAGCATGACGAGGGAGAAGGCCCAGCCCACGACCAGGCGGATCCAGTCGCGGGGAGAGGCGTAGGCCAGGGCGCCCAGCGTGCCCGTCATGGCCAGGATCCAGTTGGTCACGCTGACGAGCACGAGCCCGCCCACGATGACGATCCCGAGGAGCCAGAGGGGCGCGTCCTGGGGGCTGCCCCCGAACCGGATCACCCGCCGCTCCAGCGGCAGGAGCACAGGATCGCTCAGCCGGCGCACCAGCCGGGGCCACGGGCCGAACGGGCCGATCTTGCGGCGACGCACGGCCCAATGCGTGAGCGCCACCACCGACGCGTAGACCAGGGCTACGACGACGATGACGCGGGCAGCGGTATCGAGGGCGAAAGGAACCAAGGGACAAACGCAGCGGGCCGCTGCTCTAGCGCCCGCCCCCCACCTGGATGGGGCGCTGTGCGCCGGAGCTCGAGGTGCACATCAAGGTGAAACGGCCGGCGTTGATGGACGATTCCTCGAGGATGTGGCTGTCACCTCGGCAGGATGTGATGTGCCTGCCGTCCGTCTTCCGGAATGATACGGTCACCACCGGCTCCCGGCTCACGCTGATCAGATGCCGCGCCGTCGTAGGAGTCAGACTGTCGATGCCCAGTTGTCGAAGCGAGGGGGCAGGCCGACCCCGGTGCGAGCCGCGGTAGTCGATCGCCCGGTCCACCAGCTCCAGCACCTCCTGACCGAGGGTCTCGGCGTCCGCCTGGTCGGGGGGAAGGGAAACCCTCGGCTCCTGCTCCGCCGCGCTCCGCCCCTTGTCACCCCCGCAGGCCACGACGAGCCAGACGATCGCCAGGAGGAAGGGGATTCGGGACGGCCTCATTCCATCGCAAATTCGCGGTTGAACACGACCTCGAAGCTGAAGGTCTTGGCGCGTGCCCGGGTCTCCATCAGCTCAGCGATGCGCTTCAGCCTGGCCGGGATGCCCATGATCTTCTCCTGCGCGGTACGGCCCAGCTCGCCCAGCCCCTGCATGCTCTCGATCTTCCAGTAGCGGATCTGCTCCTGCACGATCCGCAGGTAGTCCCGGGGCCCGTAAATGCCCGATCGGCGGATCACCTCGGCCAGGTCCTTGAAGCCGGGAATGGTGATCCCGGGCATGTCGATCGCAGGAAGGATGAAGGAGGCGGAGTGCAGGGCCTGGTCCGGATCGCGCTTGAGGATCTCCTCGAACACCGTTCGGTAGAAGGCGTAGTGCCGGGCCTCGTCCTTGGCGACCTGGGCGAGCACCTCGGCCAGTTTCGGCTCGTACTCGCCGATGACCTTCCCGGTCTCGGCGTGGGAGAACTGGGTGGCCCGCTCCTGGACGGTGGTGTAGACGAAGACTCGGTAGGGATCGCGGTCCCACTCCGGGTGGAAGCCCCGCCGGAGGTACTCGAACTGCATCTCCTCGATCTTCCGCTGGTTGAACAGGCGGGTGTCGCGGGCGTAGTCGTGGAGCACCTGTCCGTGCCGGTCCTCCTCGGCCGTCCAGAGATTGTTCCAGAGCCGCCAGAAGCTGTCGTCGCCGAGGTAGACGGCGAGAAGACGGTGGAAGTGGGGGAGCCCCTCTTCGGTCAGGATGTTGAGCGCGAGGGCGGCGCGGGCGTGGTCCGGGATCCCGTCGGCCTGGGCCCGAAGCGCCGCGAGATGCTGGTCGGGATCGACCTCGGGACCGGGACCGAGCAGATCGGCCGGCCACCAGACTTCCCGCTTGCGCTCGTGCTGCTCCATGAGCTCCCCGACCCTACCCTCCAGGTCGCGCAGCACTTCGACTTTCGACTCGATCTCTCGGGTGGCGTCGGTGATGGTGCCCATGGGCTTCCCTGGAGGCAGTTAGCGTCGTAAATGCAGACCGGACCAGCCACCCAAGATAGCTCGACCGGTCCGGTTGACGCCAACGGGTCAGGGAAGGTCCGAGGGTCAGCGGGGGGTCGCGAACCGCTTCTCCATGAGGGTCCAGGGGTGCCGGCCCAGGTACTCCTGCCGGTGCAGGATGGGATTCCAGCCGAGCGCCGCGAGCAGGCCCTCGGACCGTTTGTCGTCGGTCCAGAATTCTGCCAGATGCGCCCCGCCATCCACGGCCCGCTCCTCGAAGGCGGCGAGCAGGCGGTGGGCGTGGCCCTGATGCCGTTCCTGCGGCAGGACGACCACGTCCACCAAATGGGCCACCCCACCGCGCAGCCAGTAGCGCAGGCCCCCGATCCAGTCGCCGATCTCGTTGCTGAGGATGAGGTAACGCTCGTCGGCGCTGCCGGCCGCCTCTTCCTCCAGCTCGATGAGCTCGGAGTACCAGGCGGCGAAGTCGCCGTCCTGCTCCATTTCCCGAATGGTCATTTCGCCCATTGAGACCTGCCGCGAGTGGGGTGGTACCTTGTGACGCAACAGTGGTGCCAGCCGGTTGGTTCCTCTGTGAAGCCAGTCACGGCGTCGGCGAGGCGCCGGTACCTTATACGCTGAGCAGCGTGCCGTTCCAGAGTGACGAAGGAGGAGGTGGTCAATGAAACCGGTCGTCGTGATGTGCGTCTTCTGCGCCAAGCCCAACCGCGTCGACCTGAGCCGGCTCGCCGAGGGCCCAAAGTGCGGCAACTGCGGCAGACCGATCCGGCTGGACCGTCCGCTCCCGGTG
>DATLHD010000028.1:0-2294 GCA_035540075.1 Gemmatimonadales bacterium | reverse complement strand
ACCTTGACGAAGTCGCAGTCCTCCCCATAGCGGCAAAGGAAGATATTGGCCGGCTTGATGTCCCGGTGCACCAGGCCGTACGACTCCGCCTCCGAGAGCGAGTGACAGGCCTGCACCAGCAGGTACACCGCCCGCTCCGGTGGCACCGGCCCGAACCGCCGCACCAGCGAGTCGGCGTCCACTCCCTCCAGCAGCTCCATCACGTAGTAGAACGCCCCGTTCTGGGCGATGCCGAAGTCGTACAGGTTCACCGTGTGAGGCGAGCGGAGATGGGCGATCACTTGCGCCTCACGCTCGAAGCGCCGCACCATGTCGGCCGAGGCCTGCCCGTTCCCCTCCGCCGAGGGTCGGATCAGCTTGATCGCCGCGGGCCGCGCCAGCATGCGGTGCCGCGCACGCCAGACCTCGCCCATCCCGCCGATGCCCAGTCGCTCCTGCAGGCGGTAGCTCCCCAGCTCGCGAGCGGCCGACACCTCCCGCCCCAGCCGGTAGACGACCCTGGCGCCGAGGTAGGCGAAGACCACCGCGATGATCGACCCGAAGACCGACCGGAAGTAGTCATTGGCATGCACCGCCGCCTTGCCGCCGAGGTCGAGCAGCACAAGGCCTAGAGGACCGGTCGCCCCCGCCGCGATCGCGGCCGCGAGCATGCGGCGAGGCGGCCCCGGCATGATGAGCGGAAACAGGACGATCACTGTCGGCGCCCAGGTCAGCGGAGGGATGTAGCCCTCGCTGACGTAGAACTGCCACGGCATCGTGATCCCGATCTCGAGGCAGATCACGATCTGGTAGACGAGGCCGACAGTCAGCAGGCGGGACGGCGAGATCCAGTCCCTACGGGCGAGCCACCATACGGCCGCGGAGGCGATCGCGACCGTGGCGTCCGCCAGGAGGAACGGGACGTCCTTCAGGGCCTCGGGCAGGAGCGGAGCGCCCGAGAGCCTGCTCGCGGTCCAGGTGAGGAGGAAGACGGCCGGATCCAGGGCAGACCCGGCCATGAGCAGCATCGCCAGCAGGCGGACCCTGCCCCTGACCTGCTCGAGGAGATCGGGCGGCAGTCCGGAGGAAACACCAGCACCACCAGGGGTGGGGTCTTCCGGCCGAAGGAGTGTGACGTGCTCCTGCATTTCGCCCCTCCGCCTAGCTCTGCTTGAGCAGCTCTCCCGCGATGATGAGCTGCTGGATCTCGGTAGTTCCCTCGTAAATCCGGAGCGCTCGCACGGCGCGATAGAGCCGGTCCACCGGGTGGTCGGCCAGCACCCCGCGGCCGCCGACCAGCTGCACGGCGTCGTCCACCGCCCGCTGCGCCATCTCGGTCGCGAAGGACTTGGCCATCGCGGCCTCACTGGTGATCCGCTCCTGCCCCTGGTCCTTCTCGTACGCGGCGCGATAGGTCAGGAGGCGTGCGGCCATGAGATCCGTGGCGGTGCGGGCGAGCTTCTGCTGTACCAGCTGAAACGTGGCCAGGGGCGCGCCGAACTGGTGCCGCTGCTTCACATGCGTCAGCGCTTCGGCGAGCGCGCGACCGGCCATACCGCAGGCAGCGGCGGCGACGGTCGGGCGCAGACGATCGAGCGCGGCCAGGCCGAGGGCGTAGCCGCGGCCCTCCGCGCCGAGGAGCGCGTCGGCGGGGACCCGGCAGTCGTCGAAGGCGAGCTCGCCCAGCGGATGCGCGGCGCTCATCACCTGCGCGCCCGCGAACCGGAGCCCCGGGGTGTTGGCCGGCACCAGAAAGCAGCTGATGGCCTTCGAGCCCTTGGCGGGATCGGTGGAGGCGAACACGACGTAGAGGTCGGCGATTCCCGCGTTGGAGATCAGCGTCTTCCCGCCCTGGATGACGTACGCCGATCCCTCGCGCCGGGCGGCCGTGGCGATCCCGCCGACGTCGGAGCCGGCGCCGGGCTCGGTCATCGCGAAGGCCGTCATCACCCTGCCTTCGGCGATCGGCCCGAGCCAGCGATCCTTCTGCGCCTGCGATCCGCCCAGCAGGATCGGCGTCGTGCCAAGCCCCTGGAGGGCGAAGACTGCGTCGGCGAGCGGGGAGGCCTCGCCCAGTACCTCGCGCATAAGGCAGCAGGCGCGGAGATCGAGGTCGAGGATGGGCTGGAGCCATCCCCCCGCACCGAGGAGCTGGAGCAGCAAGCGGGCCTCCTTCCGCGCGCCGGGATCGTCCGATGGCTCGGGGCGCCGGGCGATGTCGCCAGCCGCGAAGGCCCCCGCACGTCGGGCGAAGTCGGTGTGACGCGGCTCGAGGAACGCGCGGATCGCTCGCGTGTCGGGCATGGGTTACTCGA
>DATLHD010000027.1:0-6706 GCA_035540075.1 Gemmatimonadales bacterium | reverse complement strand
TTGGGCGGGGTGGGTTGTGGACGCTGCGTAGGCGGTCGCGAAGCTCGCGGCTCCTCTCGATCAGTCGGTGTGCGCGCCGGCGGAGCGTGCGGGAGTGCTGGCGGAGGTCTTCGTTGGTCCAGCGAACGACGCGGGACTGGTCGGACCCTTCGGGCGGTGAGCCTGTCGCCGACATGAGATCATACATAGAGCCTCCCCTCCGTCGCTCTGTGACCGGCGACACATCTATACACCCCGGGTATCGGTGCATACCTTGATAGTCAGGGCAGCTTGGGGGAAGCGCACTATGGGCAATGTGGATACCGAGACCACGTGCTTCCAGATTCCCGACGGGGCGTCCGTGCTCATCGTGGAGGACGATCCATCGGTGCGCCGATCACTCCGCAGGATGCTGCAGCCGGAGCGAACCTCCGTGATCGAGGCCGTCGACGGCGAGGATGCCATTCTCGTGATTGAGCGGGACGAGGCTCGGCTGCTCGACGTAGTCCTGACCGACCTGAAGATGCCGGTCGTATCCGGCTCCGAATTGATCGCGGTACTCTTGGAGTGCCGCCCTGCCTTACCCGTCGTGGCCATGTCGGCACTGGACGACCTCCCACCCGACCTCCTTCCGGTGCCCCTGCTGCGGAAGCCGTTCGAGCCAGAGGCACTGGTGCGCCTGCTCGCGCCGCTGGTCCTCGAGTCGCAAGCCATGCGTCGGCGGGCGCGGCAGACGCGTGCGGATGCCGCCGAATCGCGCACGTTGGCCGAACGACAACGGACGATCGCAAGAGGCCAAATGGCCAAGAGCGGTGATCTCATGATCGCCTTGATGCAGCTCCGCCGCCGCATGGCGCTCCAGCGTCCTCTGCAAGCCTTCGGGTATCCGAGGATACACTCGGGATGAGCAGGTGAGTCTTGCTGAAAGGCGCGTCCGGGAAGGGGAGAAAGGGATAACCTAGACGCGTCGTACAGTGCGCCGAAGAAAATCCATCAGGATGAACTGCCCCAGCGTCATCGTGTTAGTGAAGTACGCCTTCCCCTTGCAGATCGACGCCACCTGCTTGACGAACTCCACGAGGCTCCGGTCCCGCGCCAGCATGAAGGTGTTGATCATGATGCCGCTGCGGCGGCAGTTGGCCACCTCGCGGTAGGTGGCCTGCAGGATCTGGGGATCCAAACCCATCGAGTTCACATAGATCCGGCCGTCCGGCATGGTGAGTGCGGACGGCTTCCCGTCGGTGATCATGATGATCTGGCGCATGTCCTTCTTCTGCGCCAGCAGGATGCGGCGGGCCAGCTTGAGTCCTTCGGCAGTGTTGGTGTGATAGGGGCCGACCTGCGCCTGGGCCAGCGCGCTGAGCGGGATCTCCTCCGCCGAGTCGTGGAACAGCACCACCCGCAGGCTGTCGCCGGGGAACTGGGTACGGATCAGGTGGGTGAGGGCGAGCGCCACCTTCTTGGCCGGGGTGAACCGGTCCTCGCCGTAGAGGATCATCGAGTGGGAGCAGTCGAGCATTAGCACCGTCGCGGCCGACGAGCGGTACTCCGACTGGCTCACCATGAGGTCCGCGTACTCGATGTTGATCGGCACGCCGAGCCCCTCGCGCGCGATCGCGTTCGTCAGGGTGGCGGGCACGTCGAGGTTGAGTACGTCGCCGAACTCGTACGGCTTGCTCACGCCTTCCGCCTCCACGCCGGTAGCCAGATAGGGCGTGTCATGCGCCCCGAAGCTCGACTTGCCGACGGTGCCGAGCAGGCCCTTGAGCGTCTTGTACCCCAGGAAGTCGATGCCCTTCTCGGTGAGGTTGAACTGCACCTGCTGAGCGGCGGAATGGGCCTGGCCGCCGGGGCCGAACATGGATTGGTACCCCTGGGGCACCTGGGGCGCCTGTCCGACGTTGAGGTAGCCCTCGTCGATGAGCCGCTGGACGATGCGGTCGAGCAGCTCGCTCAGCTCCCGCTCGATCTCCTGGTCCCGCTCGGCGTCCCCGGACGGCTCGCCCCGGAGCGCCTTAAGCATCTCCGGCGTAAGCTGGCCCGAGTCCATGAGCGCCTGGAGGATGGCCTGCCGGAGCGAGTCCAGCGACCGCTCACCCTCGCCCCCCTCGTCGTGCCAGAACGACGGGGATCCGCCCGCGAAGCCGGACTGGAGCAGGAAGTCGCTGAGCTGGTCGAGCAGGCCTTGGAGATTGACGGCGTCGGCGAGCTCGGGGTGGAACTTGGAGTAGGTGGTGAACCGCATGCTGTAGGAATAACGCGGGCGGGAGCGGTTGGCCAGAAGGCGATAAGAGACCACACCTGTCATCCCGAGCGTAGCGAGGGATCTTGCCAGCACCGGCAAGATCCCTCGCTACGCTCGGGATGACAGCGTTTGCTCCGTCTTACCGCCCTCAGTCCGCTAACTTTCCCCCGTGCCCGCTCCATCCGTCTTCTCCGCCCTCCGTCACCGCGACTTCCGGCTCTTCCTCGGTGGACAGCTGGTCTCCCAGTGCGGGACCTGGGTGCAGACGGTTGCACAGGGGTGGCTGGTGCTCCAGCTGACCGACTCGGCCTTTGCCGTCGGGCTGGTGACGGCTCTAGGTTCGCTGCCGATTCTCTTGTTCACCCTCTACGGCGGCGTGATCGCCGACCGGGTCGACAAACGGCGATTCGTGATCCTGCTTCAGAGTGGCATGCTGCTGGAGGCGCTGGCGCTCGCGGTGCTGACTCACCTCGGCCTGATCACGGTGCACCTGGTGATGGGGCTCGCCTCGTTCTACGGCCTCCTCTCCGCCTTCGAGGTCCCGACCCGGCAGTCGCTGGTGAGCGAGATCGTCGGCAAGGACGACCTGATGAACGCCATCGCCCTCAATTCGAGCGCCTTCAATGTGGCCAGGGTGATCGGGCCCTCCATCGCGGGGGCGCTGATCGCCACCGTGGGCCTCGCGGCGTGTTTTTACGTGAACGCGGCCAGTTACCTCGCGGTGCTGACCGGACTGCTGCTGATGCGGGTGCGCCGTCCCGCGGTGCCGAGCCGGGCGCCGGCGCTCGGCGCGCTGAAGGAGGGATTCGGCTACATCTTCGGGAATCCCTGGCCCCGGGCGCTGATCACGATCGTGGCGGGGTTCTCGGTGTTCGGCGCCTCGTTCCTTCCCATGATGCCGGTGTACACGCGCGATGTCCTGGGGCTCGACGCCGACGGCTACGGAGCGGTGGTCTCCGCCATCGGGCTCGGCGCGGCCTCGGGGGCCATCGCGATGGCGGCGACCGGCGCTCGGATCAGGCGAGGGCGCGTGGTGATCGTCACGTTCGCGATCTTCGGCGTGGTACTGGCCGCCGCGGGGCGCGCGCCTGGCTTCTGGTCCGCGCTGGCACTGTTCACCCTCGCGGGTTGCCTGATGGCGGTGAACGGCATCGTCGCCAACACCATGCTCCAGCTCGAGGCGCCCGATCGGCTGCGGGGGCGGGTCATGGGGTTCTACTCCTTCGTGGTGCTGGGGATGGCGCCGTTCGGGGCGTTCCAGGCCGGGTGGGTGTCGGAGCACTTCGGGGTGCGGACGACGTTCGCGATCGGCGGGCTGGCGTGCGTGCTCATGGCGGCGCTGGTAGGGCTCGCCACGCGGCGGGGGGCGCGTCCTGCGACGTCAGGTCTTCCCGAGCGAAGCGAGGGACCTTCTTTACGTGTGTCCGGAACACCCGAGCAGGATCCGTCGCTACGCTCGGGATGACAGGTGTGCGCTCGGGATGACAGATGAGCGCTCGGGATGACAGATGAGGCAACCGGCATGCTGATCACCATCTCCCGGCAGTACGGAGCCGGCGGCTCCGCAGTGGCGGCGCGGGTCGCGGCGACGCTGGGCTGGCGCGTGGTGGACAACGAGCTCGTGGAGCGCGTGGCCGCTCGGGCCGGGCTCACCCCGGAGGACGTGGCCCAGAGGGAGGAGCGGGTCTCCACGTTCATCGAGCGCCTGGCTCGCACGGTGGTGGCCGCGACCCCGGAGCTGGTGGTGCCACCGGATGCCGCCGGTACCGCGGCCACGCTCTCCGAAGCCGATCTGGTACGGCTGACCGAGCGGGTCGTGGAAGAGGTCGCCGCGGAGGGCAGGGTGGTGCTGGTGGGACGGGCGGCACCCGCGGTGCTCGCGCGGGAGCGGGACGCGATCCACGTGAAGGTGGTGGCCCCCCGCGACTGGCGCATCCGTACCGTCGTCGAGCGGCTCGGCGTGTCGGCCGAGGAGGCGGCCGGGCTTACCGACGAGACCGACCGGAACCGCTCGCGCTATCACCGACAGCACTACCACCGGGATTGGGGCGATCCGGCGAACTATCACCTGGTGCTCAACACGGCCGCGTTGGGGCTGGACGGGGCAGCGGAAGTGATCGTGGGGAGAGCGAGGGCGCTGGGGTGGGTTTGACCTTGCAGTGTGTCACCCTGAGCGAAGCGGAGGGGGCCATGCTCGGATGGTCCCCTTCACTGCGCTCAGGGTGACACTGCTTTCTATCTCATCCGAACGAGATTCCCCCCTTGCCGTACCCCGGCTCCCGCCGTTCCGGCCGCGCCCGGGAGTAGCCCAGCTCCTCGCTCCGGCTGATCCGCTTCTGCGCCGCCAGGCCCTCGAGCACCAGCTCGCAGGCGGCCACCGCGCGCGCGTGATCCGACTTCGGCGCGAGCCCGATGTCGCTCACCAGATCGACCAGTCCCGGGACCACGGCGAACCCGCGATAGCATAGCTCCGCCCGCTCGTCGCCCGGCACCTTGAGCGCGCCACCCTGGTCGAACCAGGCCACGATCCGGCCCAGATCGGCGCCGCCGGCGCGCTCCTCGAGTACCCGTCCGGCGGCCCGACGGATCAGCTCCCGCGCGATGGTGTCGCCACCCTGGAGCTCGCCCTCGTACTCCAGCTCCAGCTTGCCGGTGATCGAGGGCACCGCCGCGTACACGTCGCTCACCTTCGGCACGACCTTCTCCTCACCCAGCGACATCGCGCGGCGCTCGGCGTTCGAGATCGCGTTCTCCAGCACGCTGATCGGAAGTCGCTGGCTCACCCCCGAGCGCTTGTCCACCCGCTTGTCCTCCCGCGCCTCGAACGCCACCCGCTCGATCACCTCCAGCACGAAGTCGGGGACCTCGAGCGGCCGGCCGCCGCGGGACACCCAGGCCTCCTGCGCGGTGATCTCCATGCCCAGCGGGACCGTCCGGGGATAGTGGGTGATGATCTCCGATCCGATCCGGTCCTTGAGAGGCGTGATGATCTTGCCGCGCGCGGTGTAGTCCTCGGGGTTCGCGGTGAAGGCGAGCAGCGCATCCAACGGCAGCCGGACCGGATAGCCTTTGATCTGGACGTCGCCCTCCTGCATGATGTTGAACAGGCCGACCTGCACCTTGCCGCTGAGGTCGGGCAGCTCGTTGATCGCGAAGATTCCCCGATTGGCGCGCGGCAGCAGCCCGAAGTGCATCGTCAGCTCGTCGGAGAGCAGGTGCCCGCCGCGCGCCGCCTTGATCGGATCCACGTCGCCGATGAGGTCCGCGATGGTGACGTCGGGCGTGGCGAGCTTCTCCACGTAGCGCTGGTCGCGGTGCAGCCACGCGATCGGTGTCGCGTCGCCGCACTCGCCGAGCATCTCCCGCGCGTACTTCGAGATCGGGGCAAAGGGATCGTCGTTCACCTCGCTGCCGGCCACGACCGGGATCCGATCGTCGAGCAGCCCCGTCAGCTCGCGGAGGATGCGGCTCTTGGCCTGGCCGCGAAGACCGAGCAAGATGAAATGGTGCCGCGCGAGGAGCGCGTTCACGATGTGGGGGATGATGGTGTCCTCATAGCCGACGATGCCGGGGAAGAGCGTCTCCCCCGAGGCGAGGCGCGTCATCAGGTTGGCGCGGATCTCGTCCCGTACCGTCCGCCCGCGCAGGGGCGGTTCGGCCCAGCGGCTGTTCTTGAGGTCACCGAAAGTGCGTGGCTCGGTCATGTCGAAAGTCGCTCTCGTTGATTCGGAACTTCGGAAGTCGTTGTTTCCCAAGGAGTTCGCCCCTGGAGTTCCGGCCGCCGGGCTTGACAAACCCGGGGAGCCATGTAGCTTCGCCCCGCGTGCAACCGGCGGCCTGATCGCAGTTTACCCCGGAGATTGGCGGTACCCCCCACCCCGTGAAGGAGTAAACGATGAAGAAGCTGCTCTTGATGACCGCGGTCCTCGCGCTCGCGGCCTGTGGCGAGAAGAAGGCGGACGAGGCTCCGCCCGCCGAGACCACCGGCGAGATGGCCGCTCCGGCCGACACCGGCATGGGCGGAATGTCGCATGACAGCGCCACGTCGTCCGACACCACCATGGCCCGGGACACCGCCGCGCACTAAGCGCTGCAATCCCGCAGGTTCGATCGGGCTCCGGGCTGTGCCCGGGGCTCGAAGTGTTTCAGGCATCCAGCTCATCTCCTCCGAACGGCAGCTGCACCACTCTTGCCTCGCGACCGCCCGCCACGACGTCGGTGCCCGGCTCGATCTCCCGTCGCACGATCGCCAGGCCCAGGGTTCGACCGTCCACCGTCAAGGTCGAGCGCACCGTGCCGACCTCCTTGTCCCCGGCCAGCACGCCCCGCCCGTCGGGAGCGCCCGGCTCGCGCCAGGCGAGACCGCGAAGCTCGCGATTGGTGTGACCGCGAAAGTGGAGGCGGGCGACCGTCTCCTGTCCGGTGTAGCAGCCCTTGGTGTAGGATACCCCCCCGATCTCGTCGTAGCGCACTTCCTGGGGC
>DATLHD010000026.1:0-13428 GCA_035540075.1 Gemmatimonadales bacterium | reverse complement strand
TCCCGCGCTCCCTTCCACCGGCACCAGCGGCCGGTACGGCTCCCGGGTGCGCCGCCGCCGCCGCACCAGGCGGATGATGCCGAGCACCGCGACCAGCAGCGGGAGACCCGCGACGTTGGCGTACTTGACGCCCTCCCGCAGTGCCGAGCTCTCGAACAGCAGCGCGGGTGGGCGGCGGTCCTTCGAGCGGATCGCAATCAGCTCCTCGTCCTGCGCCAGCCAGTCCACCGCGTTGAGCGAGAAGGACAGGTTCTCCGGCGCGGTGCGGACAAAGCGATCGGTGGCGAAGTCGAGGCTTCCCACTACCACCAGCCGTCCGCGCGCCTTGGCGCCGTCGGCGGCGGGCTGCGGGTTGACCTGCACCGCGAGGAGCCGGTGCTTGAGGTCGGCCTGGGGAAAGTCCTGCGTCGGGTTGATCGTGGTCAGGTTGGTGAACGTGCCGGTGGCCTGGCTGCTGCCCAGGAGGGGCGTCAGCGTGCCCTTCGTCGCGCCGGTCGTGTCGATGGTGCTGGCCCAGGTGAGCACGACGGCGCCCAGGTCCTGGTTCACCGGCGACGAGCGGGTGCTCTGTGCCCGGATGAAGAAGGGATAGACCTGGAGCACGCGCCCGAAGTCGGTGGGCAGCGGGATCACCTCGTTGGCGAGGAGATCGTAGGCCATGTCGCTCCGGATGCTCACCCCGTAGGGGCGGAGCAGCGCATTCCACGCCACCAGGCGCGGCTGCGCGGTCGGGGCCTGCTGCGACACCTCCATGCCGGGGGCGAGCACCAGCATACTGCCGCCTCGGTTGAGGAACGCCTCCAGCCGCTTGACCTGATCCTGGGACAGGGAGTCGGGCGTGCCCGCCACCACCAGCGTGACCACGTCGGGCCCGGGCTGGGTGGAGTCGCTCAGGTTCACGTCTCGCACGTCGTAGGAGCGGCGGAGCTGCTCCTGCATGTCGGCGAAGGCGGCCGATGGGCCGCTGGCGTAGGTGACGAAGCCGACCGCCGGCTTCTTGTCCCGGCTCAGCTGGCGGATGGTCGAGGCCAGCCGGTACTCGAGGTCGTCGGTGCGCTGGACGAACGGGATGGTCTCGGTCTGCCCGCCGTGCTGAATCGCGAGCCCCAGGTATCCCTGCTTCACCTGCAGCTCCGCCTGCCCGATCACGTTGAACTGCACCGGCTGGATGCCGAGCGACTCGGCCTCGCGTCGGGCCTCCTCGTCGTCGGTCGGGTCCCGCTCGATGATGCGGACCTTGCCGTGGCCGGCGGAGCGCAGGTCGCGGAGCAGGTCGTCCACGTCGCGCTTCATGAGCGCCACCTCGGTGGGCAGCTCCTGCGATGCGAACACCTTCACCGTCACCAGATCGTCCAGGTTGCGCACGATGCGGCCCGTCGCGGGCGACAAGGTGTACGAGTTCCCCGGCGTAAGGTCGAGACGGCCGCCGATGTAGCTGCCTAGCAGATTCACCACGATCAGCGAGACCACCAGCATGCCGACGCCGAGCTTGAGCCGGCGCGACCCCGCGCCCGGGGCGAGCTTTCGGCTCAGCAAGGCGCCGTACGCCAGCGCCAGGAACACGCCGGCGAGGGAGACGAAGTAAACCACGTCCCGCAGGTCCACCACGCCGCGCCCCAGACTCTCGAAGTGGGAGAGCACCCCGATCCGCGCCGCGATCGCGCCGAGGCCAGCTGGCAGACCCACCAGCAGCGGGTCCAAACCCACCAGGATCAGGAGGAACATCAGACTGGCGCCCACGATGAAGGCGGTGATCTGACTGCGGGTCAGGCTCGAGGCCCAGACGCCGATCCCGGCGAGCCCCGCGGCGAGCAGCGCGGCGCCGATGTACTGCCCCACGATGGTGCCCCAGGGCAGCTCGGCGCCGGCGGAGAGCCCCAGCGGGATGGCGAAGGTCAGCGCCAGCGCGATCCAGAGAAACAGTACCGAGCCGAGATATTTGCCGAGCAGCAGCTCGAGCTCGCTGAGCGGCTGGGCCAGCACTACCTCGATCTGTCCGCCGCGGAGGTCCTCCGCCAGCGACCTCATGGTGACGGCGGGGATGAAGAAGAGGAACTCCCAGCCCAGCATGTCGAGCATCGGCCGCAGGCTCGCGGTGTTCGACAGGTAGGCCTGGCGGAAGAAGATGAACGCGTTGATCGCGAGGAAAACGACGAGCAGGACGTAGCCCGTCGGCAGGTCGAACATGGCCCGGAGCTCGCGGCTCGCGACGGTCCAGATGCGCCTCATGCCGGCTCCTGGTCGGTGGTCAGGTGGCGGAAGAGATCCTCGAGGCTTCCCGCCTCCTGATGCAGCTCGAAGAGGGTCCACCCCGACGCCTTCGCCAGCTCGAACACCTGCGGGCGAAGATCGACGGTGCCGGCCACCGTGACGGTGGCCCGGATCCGGCTGCCTTCGACCGGACGAGCCTCGACCCCGCGCACCCCGGGCAGCTCGGCCAGGCGGTCGGCGACGCCGGGGCCGCTGGCCTCTACGCTGATCCGGCCGCCGTCCTTGGCTCGGGAGACGAGGTCATCCACCGGGCCGTCGGCCACGATCCGGCCCCGATTGATGATCAGGAGCCGGGAACAGGTGAACCGGACCTCGGGGAGGATGTGGGTGGAGAGGATGACGGTGCGCTCCCGGCCCAGGTCGCCGATGAGCCGCCGGATCTCGACCCGCTGGTTGGGGTCGAGCCCCTCAGTCGGCTCGTCGAGCACCAGGAGGTCGGGGCGGTGGAGGATGGCCGCGGCGAGACCCACCCGCTGGCGGAAGCCCTTGGACAGCTCACCGATCGGCCGGTGATAGACGTCCTCGATGCCGGTGGCGGCGATGGCCTCGTCCAGGGAGGTCCGCCGGTCGGCGCCACGGATCCCCCGGAGCCCGGCCACATAGTCCAGCCACTCCGAGACCAGCATCTCCCCGTAGAGCGGGTTGTTCTCGGGCAGGTAGCCGATCCGCCGCTTGGCCTCGCGCCCTCCCTCGGCGAGGGGCACGCCGTCGAGCCGGATGGTCCCGGTGTCGGGCTCGAAGTATTGGGTGATCATGCGCATGGTCGTGGACTTGCCGGCCCCGTTCGGGCCCAGAAAGCCAACCACTTGGCCCCGGTCCACACCGAAGGAGACGTCGTCTACGGCGGGGATCCCGTCGAACCGCTTGGAGACTCGTTCGAGACTCAGCAAGGACATATGCCAGCTTGGTTTGGGTGGTAGTAGCGGGCGGGATACTAATGGGCGGTCCCGCGGCCATCAAGCACCGCACGGGACGGATGCACAGGACGCCCCGGGCGTCGCACGAGGTGACCGGGACCCGGAGCGATTACATTCGCTCGCGTGTCCGCTCACAACCGGCGAAGGATCGGGCGCCGCGCCGCGACGCTGGGGGTCGCGCTCTGCCTGGCGGCGGGGAGCGCCGCCGCGCAGCGGGGTCCAGCCGCGGGTGCCGAGGTGGGATACTCCCGCGCCGACCTGATCGGGGCGAACGCCGATATCGTCGAGAGCAAGCGGGGCGCGATTACCGGGGTGTACCTCCATTTCCCGGTGAGCCCGGTCGTGGCCATCCGCCCGGAGCTTCTCTTCTCGCTTCGCGGCGGCCAAACGGTTGTCGGGATCGCGGGGACGGACGATCTCGCCGTTGCCGACCTTGAGTTGGCCTATTTGGAGCTGCCGCTCCTGGTCCGACTCGTGTGGCCTCGGGGACAGGTCAGGCCGGCGGTTTTCGGTGGGCCGTCGCCCGCGCTTCGGATCAGTTGTGATATTCTCTTTATCGCGACCGGGATTGAGCCCCAACGGAGCACCTGCGGCCAAGAGCAAGTCGAGGACCCGCCGCCGATCGACGCAAGCCAGGTAAGGCCGTGGGATCTGGGTTGGATCGCCGGTGCCGCCGTGGAGCTGTACCTGCCTCGCACCACACTGTCACTCCAGGGGCGGTACACCGAGGGCCTCCGCTCGGTCCTGAACACCGGGGTGGATCTAAAGAACCGGGCCGTGGCGCTGATGTTTGGCCTGACGTTTTAGGCATCACTGTCACCCTGAACGAAGTGAAGGGGGCCATCTCGATCATGGCCCCCTTCGCTACGCTCAGGGTGACAACGGGGAAGCAACTACTCGAAGAAGTACCTCAACCCGAGCTGCGCCCTCCACCGCGAATTGATGTTGGGATCGTCGATGTAGGTCTGGGCCGGCCCGGTGAACTGGAGCACCGGCGCGCCGTTGGCATCGAACTGCGGCACCCCGCCTGCGTCCGTCGCCAGGCGGAGCGGCGAGGTGGCGGCGGAGCTGGCCACCTTACGCACCCCCCAGTCCGAGCTGATCAGGTTGCCCACGTTGAGGATGTCGAAGCTGACCTGGAAGTTGTGCCGCACCGCCTCGCCGAACGCGATGTCCTGCATGATCCGCAGGTCCACGTTGTTGTACCACGGGTTGACCGCCCCGTGCCGCTCGGCGATCTCACCGCGGTGCTGGCTGAGGTAGGGATCCTGCTCGATGAAGGCGTTGAGCGCGTCCCACTGCTGTTGCGCCGTGACGTTGGAGCCGCACCCCGACGGGCAGTCGGCCAAGCTGATATCGCCCTGGTCGCGAGGAATGTAGATCAGGTCGTTGCCGCCCGTGCCATCGCCATTGACGTCGCCGGAGTAGATGAAGGAATAGCGGTTCCCGCCCGCGCCCGCGAAGCGGTTGCCCTCGGCTACCTCGACGAAGAGACCGATGGAGGTCCGGAAGCGCTCCGACCACGGCTTGATGTACGTAGCGCTGCCGATGATGCGGTGCCGCTGGCCGAACTCGGAGAAACCGAGCTCCGGCCGGTTGGGATCGCCCTGCACCGGCTGGCTCTGCCACAGCACGCTCGCGATCTCGGTGGACTTCAGGTTGTTCTTGGCCTGGGTGTAGCTGTAGGCCACCGTCGTGCTGAGGCCGAACGCGAACGCCTTCCTGAGCTGGGCGGTGACGTTGAAGTTGTAGCCCTCGCTGGTGTTGTCGAGCACGTAGATGCCCGCGCCGCCGTCGGGATTCAGCTCGTTGGCGCCGGCCCCGCCGAAGTAGGGCCGCCCGTCGGGCATGGTCCGCACCGGCGCCACCAGGTCGGCATTGCGCACGATCACGTTGTTGATGTCGTTGCCGTAGAGCACTTCGAGGGTGCCGAGGAAGCCCCGGCCGAGCTGCTGGTCGATCGCGAGGTCGGACACCCAGGTCTGCGGCCACTTGAAGTCGGTCACCATCGAGTTGAGGTCGAACGACTGCGCCAGGGTGGAGCTGTCGCCGGTCTCGCGGACCGGCCCGACCGGGAACAGGTTCGGGTTCGCGCCCGGGTTGGAGATCACGTTGCCGATCCACACGAACGGCACCCGGCCGGTGAAGATGCCGGTTCCGCCGCGCACCTGGGTATTGCGGTCCCCGCTCGCGTTCCAGTTGAATCCGACGCGCGGTGAGAAGAGAGGCTCGGTGCCGGGCAGGTTGCTCTGGTCCACCGTCTCCGGATTGTCGTTCGCGTCGAGTGCGGTGAGGCCTCGCGAGTAGGGGTTGTCGATCGGGTCGGTGTAGTACATCGGGAAGTCCACCCGCAGGCCGATCGTCAGGTTCAGCCGCTCCGAGGCCAGCAGCTCGTCCTGGGCGTACACGCCCAGCTGACCGACGTCGATGTTCTCACCCTTGTAGGGGCCGCTCCCGATCAGGGAGTTGAAGTCCTTGAAGGTCGGGCTGCCCGGGGTGGTCGCGGCGAAGAACTCGTCCAGCGAGCTGAAGGTGCTGCCCGGCGGGATGGCCGCGGGCAGGAAGAAGACGCCGTTCCTGAAGATGTTGAACGAGTTGAAGAAGCCGAACCGCTCGTAGTTGCCGCCGAAGGTGAGCGAGTGGCGCCCCTTGAACAACGTAAAGTTGTTGGTGAGCTGCAGGACGTCCTGGTCCAGGATGTTGTGGATCGAGAACGGCTCGTGACCCAGGGTGGTGTAGGTGACCCCCCCCTCGCCGATCTCGACGGTAGGGAAGGGAGCGCTGAACGGCGTTCGGTGATCGCGGAACCGGTTGTAGCTCGCGAAGAAGCGGTTGGCGTACGAGCTGGCCCGGCTGTTCAGCTCCAGCGCGAACGAATGAAGTTTGTTGTGGATCGTGTAGCCGGAGTTCTGGAAGGGCAGGCTGCTCTCGTTCGGTCCCCGGCCGGTGTTGGCGAAGCTCAGCACGAACGGGTGCGGCCCGAGGTCCCGCTGGGCATCGAGATAGTTGTACCGGAACGTGAGGTTGTTGTTCGGGCTGATGTTCCAGTCCAGTTTCGCGATCACCTTGTTGTTGTCGGTCTCATTGATGTAGCCCTCAAACGCCCCGGGATCGTAGCCGTAGACGTCGATCATCCGCTGCCGGATGAGGTTCATCGTATCCTCACGCACGCGCGAGACTCCGAAGCCGGGCGTGCCCGTGGTGCTGGCCACGAAGTTGGTGCCCGGATCGTCGGTGCGCTCCAGCTCGGCATTCACGAAGAAGAAGAGTTTGTCCTTCTTGAGCGGACCGCTGAGCGAGAAGCCCGATTGGAGGAAGCTCAGGTCCGGATTGGCCACGACATCCTGCCCACCGACCGTATTGCCGAGCAGTGCCTCGGTCCGGCCAAAGCTATAGATCGAGCCCCGCAGCGTGTTGGTGCCGCTCTTGGTCACGGTGTTGATGTTCGCCCCGGTGAATCCGCCTTCCCGGATGTCGAACGGCGCCAGCGAGACCTGCACCTGCTCTACCGCGTCGTAGGGCACCGGCTCCGCGTTGGTCTGACCGCCAGGTGCCGGGTCGTCCAGGCCGAACGGGTTGTTGAAGTACGATCCGTCCAGCGAGACGTTGTTGTAGAGCCAGTTCCGGCCCGCGAAGCTGAAGTTGCCGTCACTCCGCGGGTCCAGCCGCGTCAGGTCGCGGGTGGATCGTTTGATCGAGGGGAGGAGCTCCACCTGCTCCGGGCTGACGTACGTGGCTGCGCCGGTGCGGCCGGCGTCCAGAATGTCATCCGCGGCCGCCGTCACCGCGATCTCCTCCAGCTCCACCACCTGCGGCTCCAGCGCCAGGTCCACCCGCTGGGTCTCGCCCAGGTTCAGCTCGACGTTCTCGGCGGTCTTCGGCTGGAAACCGATCATCGTCGCGGTCACCCGGTAGGGGCCCCCGACGCGCATGTTGAGCAGGCTGTACGCCCCGCCCGTTCGCACCGTGGTGCGGTACTCCGTGCCGCTCGGCAGGTGCACCGCGACTACCTGCGCATCCTCCAGCGGCTTGCCGACGTCGCTGGTGATGAAGCCGTTCATCGCCGAGGTGGTCACGCCCTGCGCTTCCGCCAGTCGGGGCGCGAGCACGCAGAGGATCAGGGTAGTAAGGAAGAGGGCGAGAGGTCGGAAGCGAGCGAAGGTGCGGCTTGCGGTCCAGAGCGATGGCGGACGCTGCAGAGGCATACCCGAGTCTCCGATAGGCAGAGGAGGACCAGACGCGAGCAGCAGGATGGGACGGGATTGGCGCATAGCATACCGCACCACCCCGCGCTCTGCAAGCCGGGCCCGGAAGTCCGCCTCAGCGGGATCGCAGCTGGGGATAGAATTGCACGAAGACGTTATCGATCGCCGCGTGCTCCGCGTGGCACGCCGCGCAGCGCTCGGGCGCGATGGCTGCCGCGCTGTCGGCGTCGCTGCCGAAGTCGAAGTAGGCCCACCCACCGGGGAATCGCGAGCGGTCCTTGACCGACATCTCCAGCGCGACCAGCTCGCCCTCGGTCCACCCGGTCCGGCTCGGCGGAACTCTCCGCTCCGGCAGCCGGATCGTCAGAGCGAGCATGGTGCCTTCCGGGAACCGCCCGGTCTCCAGGAAATGGTCGTAGGCCGATGGCTCGAGATAGACCCGGTGGAACATCCCGGGCCCTTCCTCCGTAGCGTCCCTATACCCCTGACCCAGTGAGGTACCGACGAGCACCCAGCGGTCCACGCGTTCCGGGCGGAGCAGCCTGCCGTTCGCCGCGAACCGCGGTCGGTTCACCACCTCGGCGTCCGCCGTGAGACACCCGCAGAGCGCGCCCACCAGGGCAGGAAGCAGCAGCCGACCGATCATGAGCCTACCCCTTGCTGAATTAGGGATCCGGTCCTACTATACCTAAGTGAACTAGGTATAGCAAACCGTCCACCGGAGCCGCCCCATGGCCGGAAGCGATCTCTACGTCGGCACCCTCGATGTCCTCATCCTCAAAGCGCTGAGCTGGGGCCCCATGCACGGCTACGGGGTCGGCCGCTGGATCCGACAGACCACCGAGGACGTCCTCGCGGTTCAGGAAGGCGCCCTCTATCCCGCGCTCCACCGCCTGCAGCGCCGGGGCTGGCTGGACGACGAGTGGGGCGTCACCGAGACCGGTCGTGAGGCCAAGTACTACCGCCTCACCCCGGTAGGCCGGCGCCAGCTCCGCAGCGAGGTCGAGCGCTGGCGCGCCTACGCCCGCGCGGTGAGCACGGCGCTCGACGCGGCGCCGGCCTAGGTCCATGCGCCGCCTCTTCCGCCTGCCCGGCCGCACCGCCGACATCGCCCGCGAGGTCGACGGCGAGCTGCGCTTCCACCTCGACATGCGCGCGCAGGAGCTGATGGACGCCGGCATGGGGCCGCAGGCGGCCCGGTTGGCCGCGCTCCAGTCCTTCGGCGATCTCCCCACCATCGCCGCCGAATGCCGCACCATCTCCACCCGCGGTGCGCGCACGCGCGCCAGGAGAGCCCTCATGACCGGTCTGCTGCACGACCTCCGCTTCGCCCTGCGCTCGCTCCGCAAGAGCCCCGGCTTCACCCTCGTCTCCGTGCTCACCCTGGCGCTCGGCATCGGCGCCAACACCGCGGTCTTCAGCTTGATCCGCGGCGTCCTGTTGCGGCCGCTGCCCTACGAGCACGGGGAGCGCCTGGTGTACCTCCGCCAGCCGGCGCCCCTCGGCGGCGTGGCCAACGCCCAGTTCTCGCCCCTGGAGCTGGCCGACTACCGGCAGCGGAGCCGGGCCATGGAGTCGCTGGTCGAGTATCACTCCATGCCCTTCATTCTCCTGGGGCAGGGCGAGCCCCGCCGAGTCCAGACCGGCGTCGTCTCCGCGAACTTCTTCGACGTGCTCGGCGTGCGCCCGCTGCGAGGCCGCGCCTTCCGCCCCGGCGAGGATCAGCCGAGCGCCGACCCGGTACTGGTGCTGAGCTACGGGTTCTGGATGAACCGCCTGGGCGGCGATCCGGCGATCGTGGGGAAGACCTTTGAGATGAACGACCGGATTCACACCGTGATCGGCGTGCTGCCGCCGGTGCCGCAGTATCCGGCCGAGAACGACGTGTACATGCCGTCCTCCTCCTGCCCGTTCCGCATGGGGCAGTTCACCCTGAACACGCGCACGGCCAGGATGCTCCACATCTTCGGCCGGATGGCGCCGGGGATGACCGTCGCGCAGGCGCAGACCGAGCTCGAGGGGATCGCGGGCACGCTGCGCTCGGAATACCCGGCCTCCTATCCCTCCGGCCAGGGCTTCACCATCTCGGCGACGTCACTGCACGACGAGCTCACCAAGGATGCCAGGCCCACCCTGCTGCTCCTGATCGGCACCACCGCCTTCGTCCTCCTCATCGCCTGTGCCAACATCGCGAATCTCACCCTCGCGAGGCTCACCCGACGCTCCCGCGAGATGGCCCTGCGCGCCGCCCTCGGCGCCGATCGGGTGCGGCTCTTCCGGCAGATGCTCACCGAGAGCGGGCTGCTCGCGCTGGCAGGCGGTGCGCTCGGGCTGGCACTCGCGGCGGCGACCATGCGGCTCCTCACCGGGTTCGCCGCGCGCTTCACCCCTCGCGCGTCCGAGATCTCGCTCGACGGCGAGGTGCTGGCCTTCACGCTCGTCGTCTGCGTGCTCACCGGCCTCGCGTTCGCGGTGCTGCCCGCGCTGCCGGCGAGGGCGAACCTGGTGGCCGCCTTGAAGGAGGGCGGCGCGGCGGTGAGCGGTGGCGGTTCCTCCAGGATCCGCGCTGCCCTGGTCGTGGCCCAGGTCGCCGTGTCCATGGTGCTGCTCATCGGGGCTGGGCTGATGCTCCGGAGCCTGCTCGAGCTCCAGTCGGTGAACCCCGGCTTCGACAGCCAGCGTGTGCTCACCATGACGATGGACCTCAACTGGTCGCGCTACACCAGCAACGATCTGATCCTCGGCTTCCACGATCGGCTGAATGCGAGGCTCACCGGCCAGCCGGGCGTGGTCTCCACGGCATCCACGCTCACCTTCCCGCTGGACGGGCATCGCCGGTTCAACGTCAGCTTCCTGATCGAAGGGCAGCCGCCGGCGGAAGACGGCGCCCAGCCGCTGGGTGACCTGCGCAGCGCCTCGCCCGAGTATTTCCCGACCCTCGGCATTCCGCTGGTGACAGGGAGGCTGTTCACCCCGTCCGACGGGCCCAAGTCGCCCCAGGTGGCGATCGTCAACCAGACCCTCGCGCGCCGCTACTTCCCCACCGAGACCGCGGTCGGCAAGCGCATCTCGGCCGACACCGGCGAGACCTGGATCACGATCGTCGGTGTGGTGGGCGACGTCCGGCACTACGGGCTCCAGAGCGAGCCCACGGACGAGGTCTACCTCCCGTTCGCGCAGCTGCCGATCCGGGAGAGCACCTTCCTCGTTCGCACCACCGCCGACCCCGCCGCCATGGCGCGCCGGATTGGAGAGGAGGTGCTCTCGATCGACCCGGGGCAGCCCATCGCCAACGTGCAGACGCTGGAAGAGGTGCGGGGTGAGGCGCTCGCCAACCCGAGGCTCACGACCACGCTGGTCCTCCTCTTCGCCCTGCTGGCGCTCTGCATCACGGCAGCCGGACTGGGTGGAGTGGTGGCCTTCTCCGTGAGCCAGCGGACCCAGGAGATCGGCGTTCGGATGGCGCTCGGCGCCGGTCGGGGGGAGGTGCTCGGGATGGTCCTGCGGGAGGGACTTCGTCTGGTGGGCCTGGGCCTCGTGCTCGGCGCCCTCGCGGCCGTGCTCCTCGGGCGGCTCATCGCCGGGCTCCTCTACCACGTGGAGACCACCGATCCGATCACCTTTGTGGGCATGGGCCTGGTCCTGGTCCTGATCGCCGCGGTGGCCTGCCTGGTGCCGGCACGCAGGGCCGCCACCGTGGACCCCCTGGTCGCCCTCCGGGCCTACTGAGCTCCCGCCCCACCCGACCGGGCCCGAAGGGTGTAAGCAGTCTCACAGACGCCCCCCGGGCCCGGGACCATCTTTCCTCCCGTCACCCTCCCTCCGCGCTTTCCTCTACCGCTCGAGGCGGGGCGAACCGTATTCTCGATCGGCGCCCAATGGCCCAGGATCGGAGTGAGGATGACCCACAGTGGTGTCAGTCAGGCGGTACAGGTGGTCAGGGGCAGGTTCCGAGAGAGGCTGATCCGCCCTCGGGTGGGCTGGAGGCGTGCCGCCGAGACCGTCTGGGGGCCGCTGCTGACCCTGGCGGCGCTCATCGTGCTGGATCTGCTCGCCCGGGCGGGCACGCCGGTGCTGGAGTGGTTCCCGGTGCTGCTCCTCACGGTGGTGATCTCCGGGTACCTCGGCGGACTCAGGACCGCGCTCATCAGCGCGGTCCTGACCGTCCTCTACGGCATCCATTTCCTCGCCGAACCCGGCATGCCGCTGCGGTACCAGCCGAGTGGGGCGATGAGCCTGCTCGTCGTCGGCCTCATCGCGCCGGGTGTGGCGGTTCTGGTGTCCCGCCTGCACGACGCCGCCCGCCGGGGCCGCGATGCCGAGCTCTCCCGCGCCGAGGCCGAGGCCCTGGACCGACGGGTCTCCCTGCTCTCGCAGGCGAGCACCACGCTGGCCTCGTCGCTGGACTACGAGGTGACGCTGCGCGAGCTGGCGCGCACCCTGGTGCCGACCCTGGGTGACTGGTGCACCATTCACGCGATCGACGAGCGGAACACCCCGCACTTCATCGCGGGGGCACACCGAGACCCCGCCCGCGATCTCCTGGTGCGCGTCCTCTGCGAGTACGGCGAGCGCCGCATTCCCTTCGGCGCCCCGGCGCCCGGCCAGCCGATCGAGGTCACCGAAGAGCTGCTCCGGGCCCTGGCCCAGGACGACGAGCATCGCAAGCTGTACCGGTCGCTCAAGCCCTCGTGGGTTCTGCCGATTCCGCTGCGGGCTCAGAACCGGCTCGCCGGCGTGCTCACCCTGGGGATGAGCCGGGAATATGCGCGTGCCTTCGGCGAGCAGGACGTGCGCCACGTCCGCGAGCTGGGCGAGCGGGTAAGCTTCGCGGTCGGCGCTGGCCACGTGTTCCACCAGGCGCGCGAGGCGGAGCGGCGCCTCAGCCTGCTGTTCGAGGCCAATCCGCAGCCGATGTGGATCTTCGACGTGGAGACCCTGGAGTTCCTCGCGGTCAACGACGCGGCGATCCGCCACTACGGGTACTCGCGCGACGAATTCCTCGACATGACCATCATGGACGTCCGCCCGGCGGAGGAACCGCCCGCATCGCCGTTCGGCCACCAGACCAGCCGTCCCGACACCGCTTTCACCCGGCACCAGCGGAAGGACGGCAACGTGATCGACATGGAGTTGGTGTCGCACGAGTTGGAGCTGGACGGGCGGCGGGCGCGTCTGGTGCTGGCGACCGACATCAGCGAGCGGACCCGCACCCGCGCCGCGCTCCACGACAGCCAGGAGCAGCTCCGCCAGGCCAACCGGCTCGACGCGGTGGGACGGCTCGCCGCGGGGATCGCGCACGACTTCAACAACATTCTCACCACGATCCGTGGCTTCGGGGACATTCTCCATCGCGAGCTGGACGAGGATGACCCGCGCCGCGCCGACGCGGCGCAGATCCGCAAGGCGGCCGACCGCGGCGTGCTCCTCACCGGCCAGCTCCTGGCCTTCGGCCAGCGTCAGCTGCCGCAGCCGCAGGTCCTGGACCTGAACCAGGTGATCCACTCGATGGAGGGACTCATCCGCCGGCTGCTCGGCGCGGACATCCGGTTCGATCTGCGGCTGCTGCACGGCTCGGCGATGGTCCGGATGGACCCCGGGCACTTGGATCAGCTCCTGATCAACATCATCCTGAACGCTCGGGAAGCGATGCCACGTGGCGGCACCCTCACCATCGAGACCGGGGAGCGGCAGCTCGCTGAGGCCAGCCGGCATCGTCGGGTGCGACCGGGCACCTATGTGATGCTGGCCATTCATGACACCGGCGGTGGGATGGACGCCGAGACCGCCGAGCGTTTCCTGGAACCGTTCCAGACCGCCGACCCGCGGGAGCAGCGCGCCGGGCTGGGCCTCTCCATCGTCCACGGGATCGTGCGGCAGAACGGCGGCGTGGTGAAAGTGTCGAGCGAGCAGGGGCAGGGGAGCAGCGTGAAGGTGTATCTGCCCATGGTGCAGGAGGACGAGCCGGCGGTCGAGCAGCCGGTCTCCCTCCACGGCGAGGAGACCGTGCTGGTGGTGGAGGACGAAGACGGCGT
>DATLHD010000025.1:0-14863 GCA_035540075.1 Gemmatimonadales bacterium | reverse complement strand
CCTTGGGCGCGGGGGCGGGGGCGGGCTCGACCTCGACCTTCTCTTCCACCACGGGCTCCTCGTCCCACCCGGTCGAGGTGCTCGCCAACGAGACGACCTGCTGCGAGGTGGCCTGCTCCACCGTGGCGGCCGCTGGGATCTCCGACTCATTGGCGCGAGCGGTGGACCACTGGGGCCGCGGACCGGAGTAGGCGAGCTGGATCCCGAACAACAGGAACAGGCCGCTGATCCCGAGCGCGATGGGCCGGCGCCACGGGTTGTCGCCCTGGTCATCCTCGGGACCGCCCGCCGCCGCCGAGTCGGACACGATGTCGTCGAGTCTGCCCGGGGGTTCCGTTGCACCTTCGAGCGTCTCGGCCTGCGGGGCGAGCATCCAGTCGCTCCCCTCCGTTTGGTGGGCAGCCCTCAGGGAGACGATCGCCTTGTATTGCGGATGCAGGGTGATGGAGATCCACTTGGAGGAGGACCGGTGATAGATCCGCGAGTGGCCATCCACCTCGCCACTACGGATCGCCGCGGCGAGTTCGTCGCCCGTCCGATAGAGCTCCTCTTTGCCGGGTCTCAGCTCCACTAGATACATGACGCACGCTCGGTCGGTTCGAGGATCCCGGAGCGGGGGTGCCGGAGATCCAGGGATTGGAACACACAGGCCGGTTGGAAACCTGGGGGTTGCCTGGGGGTCGGAAGTGCCATTTCCGTGCTCTGGGGGCCCCGGATCTCGCGCCGGCGCCGGCCCGCTCCCAAGCCCCTCAGGGTAATCCTCGACTTTCCAACCACTTACCGGTGTGAGGCAGCCCGGTCGGCGGCGGCACGGAGAGGCAGGCGGAGGGCGGCCGCCGATCCGGCGCCGGCGGCGCGTTTTTCGGGAGGGCACCGTGGAATGCAAGATGTTTCCTTCCCGCCCGGGAGTGATTAGTGTGGGGGAGATCCCTGCCCCGGGGAGGTTCCGGGGCTTGCTACGTACAGACCGAGCCTTCTGCGGCTCCCGGGGGCTTCATGACGAAAAGACAACGCAGGTTCGACGACTCCGACTTCGACTTCAGCGGGCGCCGGAGCACGGCCTCCGGTGTTAGCACCATCTTCCTGGCCACGGCGCTGGGCGTCGGCATCGGGCTGCTTGCCGCGCCCGACACCGGGATCCGCACCAGACGGCGGCTGCGCAAGCGGCTGGAGACGCTGGGCGACGACATCGGTGGAGGCATCGAGGAAGTGCAGGGGCTGAGCGGCCGGGCGCGTGAGCGGATGCGCGAGCGGCTCGCCCGGATGCGGGAACGCGGCGCCAGCGCCTTGGAGGATCTCGAGGACCGCTGGCACGGCGAGGAGGACGAGGACGAGGATTCCGGCGCGCTGGGAGCGGTGCTCGCCATCGCGGCCGGCGTCGCGGCCACCTACTTCTTCACCAGCGACCGCGCGGCGCCGGCCCGGACGCGCGTCCGCGAGACGGCCGAGACGGTGCGCCGCGAGGCCACCAACCGGTGGGAGCGCTATCAGCAGCAGCGACACGAGCGGAGCAATGGCCAGCCGGGCGAAGACGAAACCCAGTCGGGGACGATTCCGTCCGATGAGACCCCTCAGGCCGGTTGAGGGACCAGCTCAGGATCGTCCGCACAAACGGCCCCTCACGGGGCCGTTTTTCATGGGAGGTGCGGTGGAGGAGCTGCTGGGGCTCTAGCACAACTGCGTAAAAGTGAAAAGTGTGCGGTGAAACGGTGGATCGCGGGGTGTTTTCTGTTTCACTGCACGCTTTTCACATTTCTCTTCTTTCCCGTTAAAACGTCGACGTATCCACCGCCAGGCTGTACGGCGGATACTCCAGCACCTCACGCCGCACCTGCGACGCGGTGCGGAGCACCTTCGAGGGATACCGGCGGCAGTTCGGTGTGTTGGAGCCGGTGACGCAGCCGTTGTACCGCAGGAGCGCGCGCCGGATGTTCCCCGTCCGCTTCATGTAATAGCCGAGCACCCGCGCCCCATGACAGATGTTGGATTCCACCTGCAGCAGATCGCTGGAGTCGCAGTCGTACTCGCCGGCGTGGAAGTGCATTACCTGCATGAGACCGATGGCGCCTTGCCTGCTGCGGGCCCGCACGTCGAGCGGGGCGTTCTCGGTGAGCAGCACACCAGCCAGAAGGCTGGGCTCCACCTGGAGGTAGTTCGCCTCCTTCACGATCGCGCGCGCCAGCCGGTCGGAGAACTCCCGCTCCCCGGTTCGACTAAAGAAGAAGCGGGCCAGCGGCAGGTGCTCGAACCGGGCCACCACGTGGCGTTCCAGCGCGGCGCTGTCCGGCCGGCCGGGGACCCGGAACGGCATCCCGACCGCCCTGGCCATGACCAGACTGCCGGCCTGCCGGGTCTCGAGCGGAGGGAATGGCGGTGTCCACTGTACCGCGGCGACGAGCAGGGTGAGCGAGAGCGCCATGAGGAAGGGGCGCCGGGGCGCCTCGATCCCGCGCGCTGCGGCGAGTTCTGGCGAATTCACGCGAGATCGCCCTCCCCGATGCGGTGTAAGCGGTGGTGATGCTGGATCCGGGGCGAGCGTCAGCAAGAATCGGGGCACGCGCTGGTGGCAAGAAATCGAACTGCGGAGGGTTTTGACAGCGGTGGTGTTACCGCTCCAGCGAGCGCAACAGCTCCATCATCCTCACATCGTATGGATCCGGTGAGTCGTCGTCCTCGCCGATCTCGTAGTTCTGCTGCGGCGTCTCCAGGATCAGGGGGATCCCCGCGCTGCGGCGGTCGTGCAGGAGCCAGCGGAACGGCTCGACCCCGATGAGCCCTTCGCCGATGAGCACGTGCCGGTCGCGGTTAGAGCCGAGGGGGCCCTCGCTGTCGTTGAGGTGGAAAAAGGCGGGGGGCGACCCCGTGGCGTCCTCGAACTGGTCCAGGATTGCCTTGAACGCCTCCTGAGACGCGGTGATGTCGTGACCGGCGGAGAAGAGGTGACAGGTGTCGAGACCGTATCCCGTCCGCCGGCGCAACGCTTTCGGCACCCCGTCGAGCATCGCTCCCACCTCCGCCGGGGTCTTCCCCACCGTGAGGCCCGCGCCCGCCGTGTTCTCGATCAGCACCCGGGTCCCACCGGGGATTGCCTCCAGTGCACCGGTGATCGCGAGCGACACCCGCTCCACGGCCGCCTCGCGATCGCCACCCGTGGCGGCGCCCGGATGAAAGCACAGCGCGCCCACGCCGAGCGCCGTGCTGCGCTCCAGCTCCTTCCTGAGGCCGGCCGCGGCCCTGCCCCACTTCTCCTCGTCGGCGGTCGCCGTGTTCAGGACGTAGGCCGAGTGCACCAGCACGTTCGCCGGCTCGATGCCCGCCCGCCGGAGCGCCTCGCGGAATCGCTGCACCCGCTCCAGGCGGATCGAGGTCTTGTCGCCGTAGTACTTGGGGATCGCGCTGAAGATCTGCAGTGCCTGCATTCCCGAGCGGCCGGCCCGGAGCGCCGCCATGTGGATGCCACCGTGGTCTACCGTGTGCGCGCCGAGCAGCCGGCTCATGACGCGCCCAGGAGTGAGGCAGGCGTAGCACGGGCGGCGCGCCATGCCGGCGGCAGCGTGCCGGCGAGGGTGCTCACGAGCAGCATCGCGCCGAACTGGAGCACCGCTTCCTGATCCCATGGGGCCAGGTCGGCGACCAGGCCACCCAGGATGCTCCAGACGGTCGCACCGAGGAAGAGCCCGCCGGCGATCCCCGCGCCGCACACGGCGGCGGCACGAAGCAGCACGAACCGCACGATGTGCCGTCGGCGAGCGCCCAGGGCGCGCCGCACGCCGAACTCCACCAGCAGCGAGGCCACCCAGAGTCTCGCCACCGCCAGCACGCCGATCAGGGCGATGCCGAGCATCGCCCATCCCTGCTGTCTGAATCGGTCGGCGAACCACCGCAACGGCGCCCCCTGGGCAGCGCGGACCTGGGCGAGCGCGGTTCCCGGCGTCTGGGGACCGCCACGCGTCATGAGCTCCACAGAGGCCGGAGGGTGCTGGAGCACGCTGAGGTAGACGGAGTATGGCGGCAGGAGTGATGCACCGATGCCGACAGCGGGCGGATCGTCCACTACGCCGACCACGGTCGACCACTGCTCGCCATCGTCCACCACTCGAATGTGTCGGCCGATCGCCTGGCCGTCCTGGAACTCCCTGGCTGCGAGGTTCCGATTGACAACCGCGACCCGCTGTGCTCCCCACACATCATCCTCGGTGATTCCCCTGCCCTGGAGCACCCTGATCCCCATCATCTCGAAGGTGTCCGCGCTGACGAACTGGTGGGCGGCGGCCTTCACGCGCCAGCGGATCGGGAGACCTCCTTCCGAGCATTGTCCGCAGTCCGTAATAACCATGCTGACGGGACCCAAGCCGAGCAGCGTTCCGGGACTCGTGACGCTCACCTGCGTTGCCCCGCCGTGCTCGAGCCGCTGCAGCAGCGCCGCATATCGGGAAGCCCGAGTTTCGGGCGCGAGTGCCGCCAGCTCGATTCCAGCGACGCGCCCCTGGTGAGTGGGATCGCCGTGAGCGGCGGTCAGCCTGCCGACGTGCTGTCCGAGGAGCGCGCCCATGGTCAGAACCACGAGGGTCACGGCGACCTGGATGGCGCCGGGCGTGAGCGGCGCCGGTGACCCGGGCTCGGCGACCGCGATCCGCCGTCGTGGCAGGATCACCGGGAAGAGCACTCCGAGAAGCGCGAGGCCTGCCAGCGCCAGCGTCGCGACGCCGGCCACCAGACGGCTGCCCGCTCGGAGCGTGCCCGGCCACTCGTACGACCAGGCGGCCAGGCCGGCCGAGAGGATTGCGCCGAGCACGAGACCCAACAGGATGATCAGGCCTGCCTCGGCGAGAGCGGTCCAACGCAGCATCCGCCGCCCCGCACCGACCGCCCGACGAATCCGCACCTCCGCCTCGCGCTCACGCTCGCGAGCAAGAGAGAGCGCCAGGGTCGTGATCGCGGCGATGCCGATCGTGGCGACGGCGACCCCGACCAACAGGCCGCCGAGGTCGTTTACCGCCTGCTGCTGAATCACGGCCACGGGCTCCACTCCCGCACGCCACGTCAGGCCCAGGTCACCTCCGGGAACCCGCACCGGCTCGAGGCGCCCGTGGAGCAGGAGCACCGGAGCGGTGAGTCCCGCACCCGCGGCGACGGTAGCCGCCAGCAAGGCCGTCGTTTTCCAGTACCGGAGGGCCTCGTCGCGCATCGCCACGAGCGCGATCCGGTGATCCCCCCCACAGACGTCGTGCGCTGGAGCGCTCATTGTCTCAGCTTCCACCGTCGGGCACTCCCCGCGGGATCCATTCTCGACTCAACGAAGCTCCTGGAGGATATCGTGGCGCGCGATCGGAACGAAGCCATCAACAGTTACATCACGGACATGCTTGGGCTGGAGGATCACATCGAGAAGGCGATTCGGGGCCAGATCGAGGATCTCAAGGATTACCCGGAGGCCGTGGCCGAGCTTCGCGGGATCCATCGCAAGATCGAGCACCACATCTCCGACCTGCGGGGACTGAGCGATCGGCGCCAGGCGGGCGGCGTGGTCGAGTCGATGAAGCGGGCAGGGTCGGCCGTGCTCGGCGCTGCCGCCGGAGTCATCGACCTGGTGCGTAGCGAGGGACTGCCGAAGAACCTGCGCGACGACTACACCGCGCTGAGCCTCGCCCACATCGGGTACGTCATGCTCCACACCACCGGCCTCTCGCTCGAGGACCGCGAGGTGGCGGACCTCGCCCAGCAAGGCTTCACCGACTATGCCGAGGCGATCACGCGGCTCCAGGGGATCATCCCCGGAGCCGTGGTCGCCTACTTCAGGCAGGAAGGGCTCCCCGCGCGCGACGACATCGCCCCGCAGGTGCGCCGGACGATCGAGGCGGTGTGGCAGTCGCAGTCGAGCCCACCGTCGCCCGCGGTCTCTAGTCGCTAACGATCCGAGGCGGTGCGGGCCCGGGGACGGGGCTCGCGCCGCCCGTTGGCGCGACGGTCGGGGCTGCGCCGACAATAGAACAGCCGGGCGGGCATGATGTTGCGCGGCTCGAACTCCTGCTGGACGTGAGGGAATACCTGGCGCAGGTAGGGCAGGACGGCACGAGTGAACTGGTAGACCAGGAACGCGCCGTCGTGCTGCAGCAGTTCGTGCGTGGTGCGGAGGATCCGCGCCCGCAGCTCGGGATCCATCGTCGAATAGGGAATACCCGAGATGACGTAGTCCGCGCGCCCGAGTCCGCGCTCCTGCAGGGTGTCGTGGGCGTCCGCCGCGGACCCCTCGATCACATGCAGCCGGTCGTCGCGCAAGGTCCGCGCGAGGTGGCGCGCAAAATCGCGGTTGGTGTCGATGGCGACCAGGTTGGCGTCGGGGCGAAGACGCCGCAGGATCTCGCCCGTGAAGGTGCCGACCCCCGGCCCGTACTCCACGATGGTGCCGGCGCGGCTCCAGTCTACCTGATCGAGCAGTCGGTTCACCAGGAAGCGCGAGCTCGGGATGAGCGAGCCGAGCATCCGGGGATGCTTGATGAAATTGCGGCTGAAGAGGACCAGAGACGATGTCACGGCCGCACCATGGCGACCGCCGGGTTCAGCGCCGCCATCCGATGTCCCGCCCGATCGCGCGTCATGTCGTGTCTCCTGGCTCCGTGACTGAAGGTTCGGCTCCGGCCAAGCCCCAAGATTCACGGCTTTGGACACCGGGACAAGGGGAGCGTCCGTGAGCGAGCTGTGGGTCGGCACCTCGGGGTACGTCTACGTGCACTGGCGCCGCGGCGTGTTCTACCCCGAGGGTCTGCGTCAGCGGGAGGAGCTGCCGTACTACGCGCAGCGCTTCCGGACCGTGGAGCTGAACAATCCCTTTTACCGGCTGCCCGCGCCGGAGAGCTTCGACCGATGGCGTGAGGCGGTGCCGGACGATTTTCTCTCCGCGGTCAAGGCGAGCCGCTACATCACGCACATCCGCCGGCTGCGCGGCGCGTCGGAGTCGGTCGCGCTGTTCATGGAACGCGCCGAGCGACTCGGTCCCAAGCTGGGGCCGATCCTGTTTCAGCTCCCACCCACCTTCACCGCCGACTTGAGCGTCCTGGGTGGGTTTCTGAACGAGCTGCCCACCGGCCACCAGTGGGTCGTGGAGTTCCGGCACCCGAGCTGGCACACGGCGGCCGTCTACGACACCCTGGCCGATCACGCCGTCGCCCTGTGCATCCCGGTGGGCGGGAGAGTCCGGCCCGACCTCGTGACGACCGCCTCGTTCGTCTACATCCGCATGCACGCGGGCGATTCCCCCGGCGGGGGATTCACCCGCGAGCAGCTCGAGTACTGGACGGGGCGGCTTCGGGCCCTCGGCAAAGCGGGCAAGGACTGCTTCGTCTATTTCAACAACGACGCGGGCGGCCATGCCCCCCGCGACGCCTGCACTCTGCTCGACCTGCTGGGGGTCGTGCGGTGAGCCGAAGTACCCATCGCGAAGAGCTCAGCGGTTGCCGCCGGCCGCCACCTGAGCCTGGTACAGCTCCAGCCGGCGCTTGGCGATGTCCTGGTGCCGCTCGGCGACCTGCTTCTCGCGATCCGCCTGCAACCGCTGCGCCTCGAGTGTTTTGCGCTCCAGGTCGCGGATCACGTTGTCGTTCCTTGTCGCCACGGCCGCGTCCCCGCTGCTGCGCTCGCCCCGGCGGTTGGTGAGCTGCAGCTCGAGCTCGAGCGCTTTTTGGGTCGCCTCGGCGAGGCTCTTCCGGGCCTTGGCGGTCTCCGTCTCCGCCTGGTGGAGCGAGACCTGCTTGTCCAGGAACTGTTTGTGCCGCTCGGCATCCCGCTTCTCGGCCTCGAACGACGCCACCTCCGCATCGTTCTTCGCCTTTTCGGCCAGCTTCCTCTGGGCGTCGAGAGTCGAGATCTCCTGCTTCTTGACCTCAGCCATGGCCTTCACCTGATCCTCGAGCCCCTGGCGCTGCTTGATCTCGGAGTCCGCGTCCATCATGTCCAGCTTAGTCTCCTCGATCTCCCGCTGGAGCCGGCCGGCTGGGCGAGGGATCAGGATCTCGACGAACCCCAGGGAGCTCAGGGCGTTCGCCTGGTTGGCGGCGGGGTTGGTCGCCGAGGCGGCGGCCGCCACGGGAGCGGCGGCCGCGGCCGTCTCCGGCGCGGGGGGAGACTCGGCAGGGGCGTACCCTTGCACGGTGTCCGAGGTGTCCTGGGCGGCCACCACCGCGAGCGGGCGCAGAAGCAAAGCGCCGACGACCAGGGCAATGAACGGACGGGTAGACACGGCGGATCTCCTTGCCAGGGTAACTGGCGGCCCCGGGGGGCCGGGAGGAAGGGATGGCCAAATTATCTCGAAAAGCACGAGTCCGTAACACCCCGTGGGTCACTCCAGCCATGCGGTCAGCTCGCCGGCCGGACGCCGCCGGCGGGGGGACTCGGCCTCCACCGGATAGCCCAGCGAGAGGATGCCGACGATGCGGTACTTCTCCGGCAAACCAACCAGTTGCGCCAGGCCGGGTTCCCGCATGACCCCTCCGGTCTTGAGGTACGTCCCCAGACCCAGCGACTGCGCGGCGGTCATGAGGTTGGCGGTGGCCATCATCACAGCCGCGTAGTCCTCCTCGCGGGTGATGTCGTCGTCGCTGGTACGCGCCATCAGCACGATGACCGCGGGCGACTCCAGCGTCTCGCGCCGCGCCTTGTCCGCCCGGGCTCGGGCCTCCTCCGACCCGGGGTCCTCGGCCTTTCTCAGGCGATGCCCCGCCCTGATCTCGGCCAGGCGGGCCTTGGCCGCCCCGGTCAGCACCGCGAAGCGCCACGGCTCGGTGAGCTTGTGGTTCGGGGCCCGGACGGCGCAGTCGAGCAGCCGCTCGATGGTCTCGCGGGAGACGGGGTCCGGCCGGTAGCGGCGCACCGACGTCCGCCGCTGGATGGCGTCAATGGCGTCCATGCTGGTGAATCTAGCCCCGGCTCGCGCCCACGCGGCGAGCCAGGACGAAGAGGGCCACGACGTCATAGGCCGCGTGCGCGACGATGGGGGCGAGCAGGTTGCCGGAGACCAGGAACAGGATGCCGAGGTAGGCGCCGATCAGCGAGGCGAGAAGGGCATACGAAGCTGAGAGCCAGTGACCGGCGCCGAATAGAAGACCGGTGGCCGCCGGGGCCAGCCAGAGCGATGTTCGCTCCGCCAGCCAGACCTGGATCACCCCTCGGAATAGGAGCTCCTCGCCCAGGCCGGCGAGCAATGCGAGGAGCACGATGCCTGGGGGAGAGGCATCCGCCAAGTATGGTCCGAGCCGCTCCTCGACCAGCGTCACGAGCCGGCGCATCGGACCCCACCTCGTGCGCAGGCACCAGAGCAGGAGTGCCAGCATGGGCAGCGCCCCCGCGATCCCGACGGCTGCCCCTTCGCCCTCGAGACGCAGCCGCTCGAATGCCGAGACTCCTCCCACGTGGCCGAGGCCAAGCGCCACGCCCACCAGGACTAGCTCCGAGACCGCGCCCACGGCCAGCAGGCGTGAGAACGGAGCGTCGCTCTCGTCGGCTGTCAGGAGGTGGCCTGCGGGTGGAATGCGCCTACTTGGCGCGCTCCAGGTAGACACCCTCGCGCGGGTTCACCCGGACCCGCTCGCCTTCCCCGATGAACTCGGGGACCTGGATCGTGACTCCGTTGCTGAGCTTGGCGGGCTTGGTGCTGGCGGTCTTGGTCGCCGTCTTCATGATCGGCGCGGTCTCGACCACCTCGAGCTCGGCGACCGCGGGCAGCTGGATGGCGATGGGGCGACCGCCCAGCCACTCCACCTGGAAGGTGAGTCCCGGCTCCAGCCACTGGCCCAGATCACCGGTCGTCTCGTCGTCCAGGGAGTACTGCTCGTAGGTGCTCGCGTCCATTACGTGCACCCCGTTCGCGTCCCGGTAGAGGACCTGCAGCTCCTTGGTGTCGAGCCGGGCGTCCTCCACGAATTCGGTGGCGCTGAGCCTGGTGTCGAACGTGTTGCCGGAGTTCAGGTTGCGGAAGCGCACCTGGACGAACGCCCGCAGGTTGCCCGGGGTCCTGTGCTGGAAGTCCATCACCCGGCACGGCTGCCCGTCCACCATGATCACGTGTCCACGCCGGATATCGCTCGCCTTCATCGGTTTCGCCGCCCCTGGTAGTCGTCGCTCGCGCCGCGGGCAGGATGGCCCCTAGCCGGTTGAAGATACCGCCACCCGTGACAACAGTCACTGCCGCGACTTCCGGCCGCGCCCTACGTTCCTCCGGCGTGGCAGCGCGTGGCGATGGACTCGAGGCCCGGCTCGCGGGCTGGCGGCGGAACGTGGGCGAGCCCGTCTCGCTCGATCTGGCGCGCGTGGATGAGGCCCGGCGCGCGGCAGCTGCGTCGAGGCTCGCGGTGGTGAGCTGGAACGTGTGGATGGGACGGGGTCGGCTGGTGGAGCTGGTCGAGCGGCTCCAGGCCGGTGCACTCGGTGTCCCCGGCGATCTCACCCCCGTGCTGCTGATCCAGGAGGCAGTCCGGCAAGACGACACCATCCCCGCGCGGTCGAACGGCCATGCCGCCCGCGAGTTGGTGGCGCGTCTGCGCCCGACGCAGGATGTCGTGGAGGTCGCGCGCACCTTGGGGTGGAATCTTCGGTACGTGCCGTCCATGCGGAACGGGCCCCAGCGGAGCGATAGGGGCAACGCGATCCTCACGCCACTCCCACTGGGGCCGGCCGAGGGCATCGAGTTGCCGTTCGCCCTCCAACGCCGCGTGGCGGTCGGGGCCAAGACGACGGTCGGCGGACACGCCCTCTCCCTGCTGAGCGCGCACCTCGATCCCCGTGGGCCTGTCGGCTACAAGTGGCTGGGTGCCGCCGCCCGCGGCAACCAGATGGCACATCTGCTCGCCGCTCTGGAGGATCCCACGGTCGTGTTCGGTGCCGATCTCAACCTGGGACGCGGACGCGCGGAGCGGGCCTGGCGGCTGCTCATCGAGCACGGCTTCGAGCACGGCGTGCCGCCGATCCCGCCGACCTGGCGTCACACCTACCACGCCCTGCCCCGTCTGGTCATCGACTATCTGATGGTGCGCAACCGCGCTGGTGCGATCCGGTCTTCGGCGGTGCGGCGGGTGGACGAGGATCCGGCCGACCGCGGCCCCAACGTCTTCGGCTCCGACCACCATCCCCTGCTCGCCCTCGTGGAGCTTTCGGCGTGAGCGAGCTGGTCGTCGTGCAGCTGCCCTGGTGGGCGTGGGCACTCATGGTCATCGGCCTGCTCGCGCTGATCGGCGTGATCGGAGCGCTCTTCCTCCCCGACTGGCCGACGCCGGACTACAGCCTGGGCTTCGACGCCGATCCGGGCTCGGAGGACTTCCTCCGCCTCGCAGCCGGGTTCCTCAACGTTCCCCTCCTCCGCGGCGGCACCGCCGAGCTGCTCCAGAATGGTGACCGGTTCTATCCCGCGATGCTGGAGGCGATCCGTGGAGCGCGGCAGACCATCAATTTCGAGGTCTACATCTTCGAGTCCGACGGCACCGGGCGGGAGTTCATCGACGTGTTCAAGGAGCGGGCTCGCGCCGGCGTGGAGGTGAGGCTGCTGCTCGACGCCTTCGGGTCGTGGAAGCTCAAGCGCGCGCACCGGCGCGAGCTCGTCGAGGCGGGGGTGCGACTGGAGTTCTTCCGCCCGCTCGCGCTCCGCAACCTGGTGCGGATCTACCGCCGCGCCCACCGACGCGCGATCGTGATCGATGGCCGGATCGGCTTCACCGGAGGGGCGGCGGTCTCGGACAAGTGGAAGGGAGACACCCGCACTCCCAAGGAGTGGCGCGACAGCATGACGCGGGTGACCGGGCCGATGGTGGTGGGCGTGCAATCCGCCTTCGCCACCAACTGGGTGTATTGCTGCGGCGAGTTCATCGCCGGCCCACGCTTCTACCCGCCGCTGGAAGCGGATGGGGGGCCGGCCTGCGGCCTGTCGGTGGTGAGCTCACCCTCAGACGCGCAGCAGCCGATCCGGATGCTGCTGTGGCTCAGCTTCGTCAACGCGCGGCGCCGGATCTGGATCGCGAACTCGTACTTCATCCCCGACCTCCAGCTCCGGAAGGCGGTCATGGACCGCGCCCGCTCCGGCGGGGACGTCCGCATCCTCGTGCCCGGAAACCACACCGATGCCATACCGGTCCAGTACACCGGCCGGGGCTACTACGAGGAGCTGTTGGAGGCCGGCGTCCGGATCTTCGAGTACCAGGCCTCGATGATGCACGCCAAGACCGTGGTGGTGGACGACGCGTGGGCCCTGGTCGGCTCGGCCAACATGGACGAGCGGAGCATGGAGATCAACGAGGAGAACATGCTCGGTATCGCGGAGCCGGAGCTCGCGCGAGCGGCGGCCGAGGGGATGGAGAAAGATTTCGCCCGCAGCCGCGAGATCGAGCTCGAGGCCTGGCGCCGGCGACCGCTTTATCAACGCGCGCTTGAGAAGGCCGCGATGATCCTCATAGAGCAGTACTGAGCGGGCCGGCGCCCGGACGTCCTCAGCCGCCCGCGATGGCAGCCACCACGGTGATCTCGTCCCCCTCCCGCACCGGCGTCGCGAAGCCGCTCCGGAACCGTACATCCTCGTCGTTCAGATAAAACGTCACGAACGGGTACGGCCCCCCGCTGTCGTCGCGCAGTCGGGGCGCCAGCCGGGGAAAGCGATCGGCGATGTGGGACACCACGTCGCCCAGCGTCGAGCCGCTCGCCTGGATGGACGACTGGCCGTCGGCCAGCTTGGCAAGGACGGTGGGCAGGCTAAAGGTCACGGCCATACAGCGCCTCCAGTTCCTTGAGTTTCGGTGCGATGACGGGCGCCTCGGGCAGCGTGCCCTGGAGCGCTTCTACGGTCTTGAGTCCGTTGCCGGTGACGCAGAGGACGACCTCGTCGTCGGGGCGCAGCCGACCGGCGCGCGCCAGCGCGAGTGCGCCCGAGACGGTCGCCCCGCCCGCGGTCTCGGTGAAGATGCCGGTCGTCTCCGCGAGCAGCCGGATGCCGGCGACGATGTCGGGATCGCTCACCCCGGCCACCCAGCCACCGCTCCCGCGGATCGCCTGCGCGGCGAAGCGGCCGTCGGCGGGATTGCCGATGGCGATGGAGCGCGCGATGGTGCTGGGGATGACCGGCTGGATGTGTTCGCCGCCCGACTCCACCAGCCGCACGATCGGCGCGCAGCCCTCCGCCTGGGCACCGTAGAGTCGTGGCGCCGGCCCCGACACCAGACCCGCCCTGGCGAACTCGGCGAAGCCTTTCCCCAGCTTGGTGACCAGCGAGCCGCCCGCCATCGGCGCGACCACCGCGGTCGGCGTGCGCCAGCCGAGCTGCTCGCAGATCTCGAAGGCGACGGTCTTCGACCCCTCGCCGTAGTAGCCGCGCAGGTTGATGTTGACCAGGCCCCACCCGAAGCGGTCGGCCGCCTGGGAGCAGAGACGGTTCACGTCGTCGTAGTTGCCTCGGATCCGCACCAGCCGCGGGTTGTACACCAGGGTGCCGACCACCTTCCCCAGCTCGAGGTCGTCGGGTATGAAGATCCAGGCCGCGAGCCCGGCGCGCGCGGCCTGGGCCGCGACGGCGTTGGCCAGGTTGCCGGTGGAAGCGCAGCCGACCGTATCGAGGTCGAAGGCGTGCGCCGCGTTGATCGCCGCGGCGACTACGCGGTCCTTGAATGACAAGGTGGGATGGCAGACGCTGTCGTTCTTGATCCATAGCCGCGCCACGCCGAGGCGGCGCGCGAGCTCGGGCGCTTCGACGAGAGGGGTGAACCCGCTGTCGAGCGAGAGGACGGGCTCGCCCTCGAAGGGGAGCCACTCGCGGTAGCGCCACAGCGATGGCCCACGCGAAGCGATGGTGTCGGCGTCGGGCAGCGGACGATCGGGATCGTACACCGGCTCCAGCGGACCCAGACATTCTTCGCAGATCGCCACCGGTGCCGGCGGCTGTTTCGCGCCGCAGAGACGGCAGGCCTGCGGCAGCGGCCTCAGGGATGGCTCGGTGAGGGTCGTCTCGCGTTCGGTGACCAGGGCGGTTGTCATCAGCTTCCTCCGCCTCACCACCCCGATCGCCGGCACCGGCTCCAACGAAAAGCGCCCGGTGCCAAAAAGACACGCGGGACGCGAGGCTTTTTAGCATTTGTTTTACGTGGCTGCAATACGCCGCAAATGACCACGAGCTTCGGTTGTCGTCGCTACGTTAGGGCATTTCGCTCGGGGGCGCAAGACCCCGAGCGCTCACCAATCGCGGTCTCCCGTGGGCCCCCGGCTGCTCCGGCGCCCCTCGTGAGCGGTAAGCTGTTGCCGCTCCACTGCCTCCAACAGACGCCGCGCCTCGTCGGCCGTGAGCTCCTCGGCCGATTCGCCCTCGGCCGAGCCATACCCGCCGCCCGCCATCGCCCCCACGGCCGCGTCCGGATTTCCCTCATAGCCGGGCACGTTGTTGTCGCCTCGTCCGTAGTCGGCGTTGCGGCCACGGCCGGGGGAGCCCCCGCCGGTGCGGTCGTCGCCCAGCCGCCGTAGGGCGACCTCGAGATTCCATCGCGCCCCGGCGTCGGCGGGCGCGAGCCGGAGCGCCTCCTCGTAAGCACCAACGGCATCGAGCAGCGGGGCCGCCTCGCCCGGCCGCTCCTCGGCGGCGCGCACGAGCGCATTGCCGAGGTTGTAGAGGCTCGGCTGGCGCAGCTCGGGCGCGTGGGCAGCCCGTCGGAACGCGGCCACCGCCTCGTCGTAGCGCTCCAGCCGGTAGAGCGTGGCCCCCGCATCGAAGGCGAGCCGGGCACTGCTGTCGCGCTCCAGGGCACGGTGAAAGACGTCGTAGGCCTCGGGATACCGGGCCTCGTGGTACAGCCGCTCACCGCGGTGTACGGGGGAGCAGGAGAGGAGGAACAGGCCTGTCATCCCG
>DATLHD010000024.1:0-6661 GCA_035540075.1 Gemmatimonadales bacterium | reverse complement strand
ACCCGAAGGAGTTGGAGAGCGCCACCGCCACGCGCCGTTCGACCTTCTGATTAGGCGCGCAGTCGAGATCGCACTCGGGATCCGGCGTGAACTGGTTGATGGTGGGCGGGATGGTGCCGCAGGTGACCGAGAGCAGCGAGACCCCGAACTCCAGCGCACCCGCCGCGCCCAGCAGGTGTCCGGTCATCGACTTGGTCGAGCCGAAGATGAGCTTCCGCGCCTGCTCGCCGAAGACGGCCTTCACCGCCTCAGTCTCCGCGACGTCGCCCTGCCCCGTGGACGTGCCGTGCGCGTTGATGTAGTCCACGCGGGTCGGCTCGTTCCCGCCGTGCTCCTGACATGCGCGCATGGCCCGCTGGGCGCCTTCGCCGTGCTCCGCGGGCGAGGTGATGTGGTAGGCGTCGCCGCTGGCGCCGTAGCCGAGGAGCTCGCCCAGGATCCGGGCGCCGCGGGCTTCGGCATGCTCGAGCGTCTCCAGCACCACGATCGCTCCGCCGTCCGCCAACACGAATCCGTCGCGGTCCTTGTCGAACGGACGGCTCGCCGTCTCGGGCGAGTCGTTGCGGCTGGAGAGCGCCTTCATGTTCGAGAACGCCGCCACGGTGAGTCCGGTGATGGACGCCTCGGCTCCGCCGGTGACCATCACGTCCGCCAGGCCGTGCCGAATGAGGTTGAACGACTCGCCGATCGCATGCGCCGAGGAGGCGCAGGCGGAGACGGTGGCGAAGTTGGGGCCCTTGAAGCCGTAGCGGATGGAGACCAGCCCGGCGGCGATGTCCGGAATGAACATCGGGACGAAGAACGGGGAGACCCGATCCGGCCCCTTGGTGATGTAGGCCCTGCAGTTGTCCTCGTAGGTCTGCATCCCGCCGATGCCGCTCCCGATCACCACGCCGGTGCGGTCGGGCGAGGGCGCGTCACGATCGAGCCCGGCCTGGGTGACCGCCTGGTGGGCCGCCCCGAGCGCGAACTGCGCGAAGAGGTCGTACCGCCGCGCTTCCTTCTTGTCCATGTAGAGGAGCGGATCGAAGCCCTTGACCTCGCAGGCGAACCTGACGGAGAGCTTCGAGGGGTCGAACTTGCGGATCAATGCCGCTCCAGGCGTACCCGCCAGGAGCGCGGACCAGGTGGAGTCGACGTCATTCCCCACCGGTGTCACCAGCCCGAGGCCGGTGACGACGACACGACGCGTCAATTTACTTCCCGATCTTCTCGTGCAGGTAATTCATGGCGTCACCGACGGTGCGCAGCTTCTCGGCATCCTCGTCGGGGATGTCGATGTCGAACTCCTTCTCGAAGGCCATGACCAGCTCGACGGTGTCCAGACTGTCCGCGCCGAGGTCTTCCATGAAGCTCGCCTCGCTGGTCAGCTTCTCGCGCTCCACGCCAAGCTCCTCGACGATGATGTCCTTGACCTTCTCTTCGACGTTGCTCATGTGGTCCTCGATTGGGGATTCAGGGTCACGTCAGACGACCAGACCGCCGTCCACCACCAGCACCTGGCCAGTGATGTAGGAAGCGAGATCGGAGGCGAGGAACAGGGCCATGCCGGCCACGTCCTCGGGCCGTCCCAGGCGCCCCAAGGCGATGCCCTGTAATAATGTGGCCTTCGCGGCCTCGGGCAAGCCGCTGGTCATGTCGGTTTCGATGTAGCCCGGGGCGATACAGTTGGCCAGGATGCCGCGTCCGGCGTACTCCTTGGCGACCGACTTGGTGAAGCCGATCAGGCCCGCCTTGCTGGCGGCGTAGTTCGACTGCCCCTTGTTGCCGGACAGGCCGACGACGCTGGTGACGTTGATGATGCGCCCGCTCCGGCGCTTCATCATGCCCTTGATCGCGGCGCGGGTGGTATGGAAGGCGCCCTTCAGGTTGGCGTCCAGCACCGCGTCCCAGTCGGCCTCGGTGAGTCGCAACAGGATGTTGTCGCGGGTGAGGCCGGCGTTGTTCACCAGGATGTCCACGGGGCCGAGGGCGGATTCCGCGGCACTGAGCGCCGCTTCAACCTGCTCGGCCACGGCGACGTCACACGCGACGCCGGCAGCGCGGTCGCCCAGCTCTCCGGCGACGGAGCGGGCGCGATCCGTGTCCCGACCGACGACCGCGACCTTGGCCCCTGCGCCGTGAAAGGCGCGGGCGATGGCGAGACCGATGCCGCGGGTGCTGCCGGTGACGAAGGCGGTCTTGCCGGAGAGGTCGATCGTCGTCGGAACTCCGGCATGGGATGGGATCATGCGAGGAATTTCTCCACCTCGTCCGCCGTTCCCAGCGTCACCGTGCGCGCCCCCGGGACGATCCGCTTGAGCAGCCCGGCGAGGACGCTCCCCGGTCCTACCTCGACGAACGTCGCGTCCGGCGCGAGCTCCGCGGCGGTGCGCATGCACTCCACCCACCGCACCGGAGCCGTGAGCTGGTCGGCGAGGAGCCGCTTGGCGTCGGCGCCGGTGGTCACCGGCTCGCCGCTGGCGTTGGCGATGACGGGAAACGCCGGGTCCGCGAAGCGCACCGCGCCGAGCGCCTCGCGCAGCCCGTCCACCGCCGGCGCCATGAGCGGCGAGTGGAACGCGCCGCTCACCTTGAGCGGCAGCACCCGCTTCGCGCCGCGCGCCTTACACCCCTCGCCGGCGGCGGCGACGGCGGGAGGATCGCCGGAGATCACGGTCTGGTCGGGTGCGTTCAGGTTGGCGGCCACCGCGACACCGCCGTCGTGCGAGGCCGCGTTGCAGGCGGCCTCCACCTGCGCCGTGTCGAGTCCCAGCACCGCTGCCATCGCCCCGGGCCGGGCCCGTCCGGCCTCGAGCATCAATTCGCCGCGGCGCCGGACGAGCCTCGCCGCGTCCGCCGCGGTGAGCGCGCGCGCGGCCACGTGCGCGCTGTACTCACCGAGGCTGTGCCCCGCGCCCGCGGCCACCATCCCGAGCCGCTCGGCCACGACCGCCAGCACGGCGGTCGTGTGGGCGAGGATCGCGGGTTGCGCGTTGTGGGTCAGAGTGAGCTCGTTCTCGGGGCCCTCCCACATGAGGCGGGAGAGCGGCACCCCGAGCGTCTCATCGATGGCGTCGAAGGTATCGCGGGCGACGGGAAAGCGGTCGGCGAGGTCCTTCCCCATCCCCACCCGCTGCGCGCCCTGGCCGGGGCACATCACCACCGTCACCACCGGACGACGGCGCTCCCCCAGGTGAGCCCGGCGCCGAAGGCGACCAGCATGATCAGCGAGCCGGGTCCGACCCGGCCCTCGGCGATTGCCTGATCCAGCGCGAGGGGAATCGAAGCCGACGACGTGTTGCCGAAGCGGTCGAGATTGACCATCACCTTCGACATGGGAATGCCGGCATGCTTGGCCGTCGCGTCGATGATGCGCAGGTTGGCCTGGTGCGGAATGAGCAGATCGATCTGCTCCGAGGTGACGCCGGCGCGCTTGAGGACTTCATCGCACGCCTCCGCCATCGTCAGCACGGCCGCCTTGAACACCTCGCGGCCGGCCATCTTCATGTAGTGCGACCGCTCGCAGACCACCTTTTCGCTGATGGGGTCCGCGGCGCCCCCTCCGGGGCGGTAGAGCAGCGGCGCCAGCCGGCCGTCCGACTTGAGGAAGGTCGAGAGAATGCCGCGCCCCGGCCGGCTCGACGCCCGCACCACCGAGGCACCGGCGCCGTCCCCGAACAGGATCGCGGTGGAGCGATCGGTGAAGTCGGTGATGGTGGAGAGCTTCTCGGCGCCGACCACCAGCACCGTCCGGCTCTGCCCCGACGCGATCAGCCCCTCGGCCACGGTGAGCGCATACACGTACCCGGGACAGGCCGCGCCGATGTCGAATGCCGCCGCGTTCTCGGCGCCGAGCAGGGCCTGGAGGTCGCAGGCGGTGGAAGGCAGCAACCGGTCAGGGCTCGCGGTCGCGAGCACGATGCTGTCCAGCTCGGAGGCGGTCACTCCGGCGCGCTCCAGCGCGATCTCGCTCGCCTCGCGACTCAGCATGGCCACGGTCTGCTCCGGCCCCGCGATCCGCCGCTCTCGGATGCCGGTGCGCTCGACGATCCACTCGTCGGACGTGTCGAGCATCCGGGTAAGGTCATGGTTGGTGAGCACCCGGTCGGGTACCGCCGTGCCGACGCTGGCGACCTCGGCGAAGGGACGGGGGATCATGCCTGCGCCACCGTCGGGCGCAGGGCGAACTCCGCCCCGATGTGCTCACTCAGGCCGGAGCGGGCGGCCTGGAGTGCCACCCGCACCGCGTTCTTGATCGCGTTCACGCTCGAGGCGCCATGGCAGACGATCGGTACGCCTTTCACGCCGAGCAGCGGCGCGCCGCCGTAGGTGGAGTAGTCGAGGATCCGGTTGAGGTCCGCCATCTCCGGCCGGCTGAACACGTCGGGAATCCGCGCCGTCAGGAGACCGACGAAGACCCGCGCCGACGATTCGTAGAACTTGAGCACGATGTTCCCCACGAACCCGTCGCAGACCACCACGTCCACCGGAATCCGCTGCTGCGGGCCGGGCAGAATGTCCCGGCCCTCGATGTTCCCGGCGTAGTTGAGCCGAGGCGCCCGCTTGAGGAGCTGGTGCGCCTCGCGCACGACCGTGGTGCCCTTCTCCTCCTCCTCGCCCACATTGAGCAGCCCGACGACCGGCTTGGGCCGGCCCATGACGTCGCGCATGTAGATGGTGCCGAGGTAGGCGAAGCCGAGCAGCTCGCGGGCGGTGCAATCGAGGTTGGCACCGCCGTCGAGCACCAGGACGGGTTCGGAGCCGGTGGGAAACAGCGTGGCCACGGTGGCGCGCTCGACACCGTCGTGCAGGCCGAGCAGCATGGTCGAGCCGGCGAGCATCGCGCCGGTATTGCCGGCGGAGATAAACGCGTCGCAGTGCCCGTCGCGGTGGAGGGCAAGGCCGACCACCATGCTGGATTTTGGTTTCTTGCGGATGGCCTGGAGGGGCTTCTCGCTCATTCCGATGACGTCGGCCGCCTCGTGGATCTCGATGCGGCTCCGGTCCACTCCGGGATGGCGGGCGAGCTCCTCCTCGATCGCGTTGGGGCGTCCGACCAGCTGAATCAGGAAGCCGTCGGGCAGGTCCGTGAGGGCCTCAACGGCCCCCGCGATCTCGTTGCGCGGAGCGCTGTCTCCCCCCATCGCGTCCAGGGCGACGCGAATCACGCTCAGGCGTCCTCGACCTCGACCCGCTTCTTACCGCCGTAGTAGCCGCAGGAATCACACACGCGGTGCGGCAGCTTGGGAGAACTGCAGCGCGGGCAGGCCTGGGTGCGCATGCCGGCGCCGGAGTGGTGCCCCCGCCGCAGTCGCTTCTTCATCTTCGAGGTCCGGCGCTTCGGTACGGCCATGATGTCCTCAAGCAGGTTCGGCGGGAGTGTGACAGGCGCACGGCCCCGCGTTCAGGTCGGCTCCGCAGCGGGGGCAAAGTCCGGCGCAATCGTCCCGGCAGAGCAGCAGGTGGGCATGAGTGGCGAGAGCCATTTCCTCCCGCACGACCACTCCCACATCCACGGCGGCCGCGCGGTCGGACAGGAAGTAGAAGTCGGGGTCGTCCACCGCGTCGGGATCCGAGCTGAACACCGCGGCATCCACCGCCACGTCCACCTCGTTGAGCACTTCGGTCAGGCATCGGCGGCACGGGCCACGGACGACCCCGTGGAGATCGCCGCGCCAGAGGTATTCGCCGTCACCGGTGACCTGCAGCTGCCCGTGCACCGACACTGGTCCCACCAGCTCGAGCCCAAGCCCCTCGAAAGTCGGATCGTCGGGCGGGAGCTCGCCCTCGGTCCGGACGGAACCGCGCCGAAGGTCCCGGATATCCACACGCAGCATAGCCGCTTAACTTAGTCGGGACAACCACTTGAAGCAAGCCGACCAGCTCGGCCGACGCTACCGCCAGAGGCCCGCGAGCTCCCCCTCGCTGAAGAAGAATCCGACCTCCCGGATCGCGTTCTCCTGGCTGTCGGACGCGTGGATCGCGTTCTTCCCCTTCGACTCGGCATACAGCTTCCGGATGGTGCCCGGCGCCGCCTCGGCGGGGTCGGTGGCCCCGATGACGGTGCGCAGATGGGCCACCGCGTCGTCCCGCTCCAGGGCCATCGGGAGGCAGGCTCCGCTGGTCATGAATCGGACCAGCTCGTCGTAGAACGGGCGGCCGCGGTGCACCTCATAGAAGGCACCGGCCTGGCTCTCGGTGAGCCGCGCCAGGCGGGCCGCGCGAAGCACGAAGCCCGCGGCCTCCAGGTGCGCCACGATGTTCCCCGTCTTACCGCCGGCGACGGCGTCGGGCTTTACGATCCCCAAGGTCAATGTCAATGCCAAACAATCCCCCATGGCGGACTGAGTGAAACGTTCACTTCTTGCTCTTCACCTTTCCCGCTTTCCTGGTCTGCAGGAGCTGGACGACATCCACCGGCCTTCGCATGATCCCGAACCCGGCGTTCTCGAAGGCCGCGAGCTTCTCCTCCGCGGTCCCCGAGCTTCCGGAGATGATCGCGCCGGCGTGACCCATGCGCCGGCCCTTGGGGGCGGTTTGACCCGCGATGAACCCCATCACCGGCTTGCTCACGTTCTCCTTCACGAACGCCGCCGCGCTCTGCTCGTCGGTGCCGCCGATCTCGCCGATCATCACGATCGCGTCGGTCTCGGGGTCGGCTTCGAAGGCCGCCAGGCAG
>DATLHD010000023.1:0-7154 GCA_035540075.1 Gemmatimonadales bacterium | reverse complement strand
CGCAGCTCGGAGTAGAAGGTGATCGCCTCGCGGAACAGCCGGTTGTAGGGCGACGGCGGCTGCTTCATCACCGCGTGGTAGGCGTCCTGCAGGCGCGTGGTCCGCTCCATCTCCGCGAAGAAGCGATCGGCCTGGCGGTTGAGTCGGCGGAATTGCCACCACTTCAGGATGATGATGAACCAGGAGACCAGAGAGAAGATCATCGTGATGATGAGAACGATCTTGGTCTCGAGGCTGGCAGTGAGCACCAGCTCGATCGGCGTGCGGGGGACCGCGCCCCCGGCCTGAAGGATCACCGCCCCTCCTTCCGGAACCAGTCCACCAGCTGGGGAAGCCCGTCGTCGAATCCGCTCTGCGGCTTCCAGCCCAGGATCCTGCCGGCCTTGGTGATGTCGAGGGAGCTGCGGAACAGCTCGCCCGGCCGCGCCGGCGCCGTCTCGATCACCGGCTTCTGCCCCATCACCTTCCCCACCAGCTCCCCCAGTTCCAGCACGTTGGTCTGCCGGCCGGTCGCGATGTTGAAGGCGGTGTCGTCGATGCCGGTGCCCGCGGGCACAGGCGCGGTGCTGGCCAGGACGTTGGCGCGTGCGACGTCGCGGACGAAGACGTAGTCCCGGGTCTGGAGCCCATTGCCGAAGACTGTGAGCGGGCGGTTTTCGAGCAGCCGGGAGACGAAGATGGAGACCACGCCCGCCTCTGACTTCGGGTCCTGCCGCGGCCCGAACACGTTCGCGTAGCGCATGGCGACCGCCTCGAACCCCCGGAGGGCGGCGAGCGCCCTGAGGTAGTATTCCCCGGCGAGCTTGCTGACGCCGTAGGGAGAGATCGGCGCCTTGGGCGCCGTCTCGGGTGTCGGCACGACCTCGGGATCCCCGTACACCACACCACCACTGCTGGCGAAGACTACCCGCTTCACTCCCCCCGCGCCCGCGCCCTCCAGCAGGTTCGCCAGGCCGACCACGTTGATGGAGGCATCGAGCGCCGGCTCGTCCACCGAGACCCGGACGTCGATCTGCGCCGCATGGTGGTTGAGCACGGTGAAGCCATCCTCGGCGAGCAGCTTGCGGGCTTCCGGAGAGCGAATGTCGGCCCGGACGAACCGGGCCCCGGACGGGACGTTGCGCTGGTGGCCGCGGGAGAGATCGTCCAGGACGACCACTTCCCAACCGGCGGCCAGGTAGGCTTCCGCGATGTGGGAGCCGATGAAGCCTGCGCCGCCGGTGACCAGAACTCGGCCGCTCATTCGCTGCGTCTCGTCATGTGCTCTCCAATTGCCATGAACCGGGGGAGGGTGCGGAACAGCCAGCAATGTAGGGAGGTGTGGCGGTCGGACGGTAGGGCGCGTCGCCGAGTCCCGCGCGAGCGCGCAAGCGAAGGTGACCAGGAAGCATACGCCCAAGCCACGACGTGCAGCGGGGCGGAGGCCAAAGCCCCCGCCCCGCTACACGTCAAGTGGCCTCCCGGTGTTACGGCAGCTTCGCCACTTGCCTCGCTTCGGTGCCCGCCGGAATGTCGGGCGAGATGACGTTGAGCACCCGCGCGGTGGACGAGTGGTCGCGGACGTGCACGACCTGGAGCGTGGCCATGACATCGTCCACCCGCACCGTGCCGTCGTCGAGCCGCTCGGCCCGGCGGCGGATCTCGAACAGGTCGCCCGGGGCAACGCCGGCCTGCCGACCCTTGTCGAGGAAGACCACCATCTGCGGCGCCTTCAGATCCTGGCGACCGTTGCCGCCGAGCAGAGTGGCGCGCACGCCGTCGCTCACCGGTACGGCCCGCGTGTTCCCCGGCTCGCCGAACTGCTCGAGCGGGAGCACGCTCTGGCCACCGCGGATGGTGCCGTAGACCGCCACAACGCTGGCGACGTACTGCCCATCGGCCGTATCCACCACCCGGAGAATGCCGCTGGGCTGGATCACGTTACCGTAGCCGCGCACCTCCCGGCCGATCACCACCGACAACAGGCTGTCGCCCACCTGATAGGTGGCGCCCTTCGGGGCGGAGACCGAGACCAGGGTGTAGGGCAGCGCGTTGGTATTGAGCGGCGTGGCCTGGATCTGCGGGGGCGTCACGGCGCCGTGCACCTCCCCGTATGGCAGCTTCTGGTCCTCAGTCAGGAACCCAGACGAATGGAACTCGCTGCGGCGGAGCGGCCGGTACGGCTGCTCGGTGTAGGCCCGCATCGTTTCCTTCATCGTCTGGCCGGGGCGGGGCCCGCCGAAGAGCGGAGGCTGCTCCGATTCGGGAGGCGCCTGGGTGAGAGAGGTATAGCTGGTCGGCGGCGTGGGGTCGGCCTCGGTGCCGGCGGCGGGCGGCTCCGCGGCCTCGTCGACCACGGACGCACTGTCGGCAGCCGGAGGCGCAGGCGTGTCCTCGGCCGGAACCGCGGCGACCGTGGCGGTACCCGACAGCTGCAGCACCTCACCCGGGTAAATCCAGTGCGGATCCTCGACCACACTGGTGTTCATCCGGTAGATATCGGGCCAGAGGAACGGGTCGCCCTTGTACAGATGCGCCAGATCCCAAAGCGTATCGCCCTCGCGGACGGTGTGGCTCTGCGTGGTGCTGTCTCGCGCGACGGTACCCTGCGCGGCGGTGTCTTGGGCGCTGGTGGCCTGCGCGGCGGCGAGGGCGGGGCTGGCAGCCAGCGCGACGGCGCCCAGCCAGGACCAACGGAACGTGCGCTGCATCGGGATCTCCCGAGAGGGACGGACTTCCTGACGGTTCAGGGCGAACCCGAGCAAAACCAACGCCAGGGGTACCTGGGGGTGGGCTAAGCGCCTCAAGTGATTGGCGCTTATGCGGTTGTGATGCAGCGCCGAGGCCGTGCCAACCGCCCGAATTCCGGGCGCTCCCGCGCGGCGCGAGAGCGGCTGGCAAGTCTCAAGTGCCCCTCGGGGTCCGGGCCCGAGCCAGACACCGACCCGACCGAGCGGCGGGCCGGTGAAGCCGGATCAGAACGGCAGGTCGTCGTCCTCGGAGTCGAGCGCCTCCGGGAAATCCTCGAACGACTGGTCCTTGCCCTTCGGCGCGGAAGCGGAGGCCGCCGCGGCGACCTTGTTGGCCGGCGTGAAGGACTCGGCCCCCTCGCCGCGACCGCTGAGCAGAATGACCTCGCGCGCCGTGATTTCGGTGGTGTAGCGGGTCTGGCCCTCGCGGTCCTGCCAGGAGCGGTACTCGATGCTGCCCTCGACGTAGAGCTTGTCGCCCTTCTTCATGTACTTCTCGGCGAGATCGGCGAGGGTGGAGCCCTTGTTGTTCCACAGGATGACGCGGTGCCACTCGGTCTTTTCCTGCTGCTCGCCGGCCTGGTTCTTCCACCGGCGACTGGTGGCGAGCGACAGGGTGGCGACCCGCGACCCGTTCGAGGTGCTGCGGACTTCGGGGTCCGCTCCCAGGTTCCCGATCAGGGTGACTTTGTTGAGACTCCGACTCACATGCACCTCCAGGATGCTGACGATGGGCCCTCGCTGCGGACCCGGGTAAAGATGCGGTTCGGTGGACGTCCTGCCAACCAGCGCAACGCCGCCGGTGTCCTGCTCACGCGGGCTGACGAAGCGCGAGGCGGAGCACCAGCGCGTCCTCGCGCGGATTGTGATAGTAGGCGGCACGCTGACCGACTGGACGGAAGCCTCGTGCCAGGTAGAGCGCCTGCGCCGAGTGGTTCGACTCTCGCACTTCGAGAAACACCTCGTTCGCGTGCCGCTGGCGGAACGCGACGAGTCCCTCCTCCAGCAGCGCTCCGCCGACCCCGCACCGCCTGACCTCGGGAGCCACCGCCAGGTTCAGGATCTCGCCGCTTCCCGCCGCCTCGCGGCCGATCAAGTAGCCGGCCGCGCCCCGACCGCCGTCCGCGACCAGCGTGAAGGTCCACTCCGACGAGAGCGCCTCTCGGAACGCCGCCTCGCTCCAGGGATCGCTGAAGCAGCGCCGCTCGATCGCGACCAGCGCGGGAGCGTCAGCGAGCGCCGCCGGTCGGATCCGGTAGCGGGCGTCCATGAGCGATCTCCCACCTGGCCTGCGCTTCCGCCGGCCGGCCATAAAACGGCTCCCACTCCGAGACATCGGACACCTCCCGCGCCCCACGCTCCAGCCCGGCGAGGGCGATCAGCGCCCGCGCGCGAGGCGCACCCTCCGGCGGCGTGATCATCGTGAGCCCCGTCGCGCGCTCCAGCACCTCGCGCGCGGCAGTGGGCACGTCGCCCACCAGAACGTCGGGGCCGAGCCCAAGCGCCGCGAGCGAGTCGGGACGCCACACGCGGGGCTCCAGTTCGGTGACCACGCTTCGCTCCCCGAGGCGAAACGCACCGGCATACACCTCGCCGCGGAGCGCATCGCTCACCGCAAGCACGAGCGACGCGGGCCGGCCCGCGACTCCGGCCGCGCGGGCCAGGAGCGAGGGCGCGGTGCGGAGCGGCAGCCCTCGCGCGCGGGCCAGCGCCTTCGCCGCCGTCGCGCCCACGCGGAGTCCGGTGAAGCTCCCCGGCCCATCGCTCACGATGAGCCCCGTGATCGCGTCGAGCCCGATGCCTCGACGCCGCAGCGCGGCCTGGATCATGGGAAGCAGCGCGCCCGCGTGGCGCCGTGCGCCGGTGAGGCTCTCCTCCACCGCGTCCGCGGCGGTCCGTCCCACCGCGACTGACGCGCGGTCGGTCGCGGTCTCCAGGGCGAGCCACATCAGCGCGTCTCCAGCCCCCGACGCTCGGGATCCGGCAGGTGATGGAGACGGAACCGGCGCGTCGGCGCCGGCAGCCACTCGCCCGCCCGCTCGGGCCATTCCACCAGGATCGCATCGCCCTCCTGAAGCAGGCCCTCCCAGTCCAGGTCCGCCGCCTCCTCGGGCGAGCGGAGCCTGAAGCAGTCGAGGTGGAAGACCGGCCCACGGCGCGCGTGGTAGCGGTGCACCAGCGCATATGTGGGACTGCTCGCCTCGCCCGCCACCCCCAGCCCACGCGCGATCGCCTTGATGAAGGTCGTCTTGCCCGCCCCGAGGTCGCCCTCGAAGGTGAGCAGCACACCCGGCGGCAGCGAGCGGCCGAGGGCCTGTCCTTCGGCCTCGAGCTCGTCCTGGCTGAGGCTCCGGATCACGCGCGGCGACGCGCCCGGGCCGGATCCCCGCGGCGCACGTCGGGCGCGCCGAGCGCGCGCAGCTCGTTCACCTGATCGCGCAGCATGGCGGCCAGCTCGAACTCCAGGTTCGCCGCGGCCTGGCGCATCTGCTTCTCCAGGACCTGGATCGCCGCGGCGCGCTTGGCGGGGTCGCGCAGGTCCACCCGCTCCTGCACCGCCAGCTTGGGATCGGGCCGCTCGGTGCGGGCGTCCGCCACATGGGTGGACAGCCGCACCTCCTCTATCGACTTCACGATTGAGCGAGGCGTGATCCCGTGCTCCTCGTTGTGACGGCGCTGGATCTCCCGCCGGCGATCCATCTCCTCCAGTGCGCGCCGCATCGAGCCGGTCATCCGGTCGGCATAGAGGATGGCCCTGCCGTTGATGTTCCGCGCGGCCCGGCCGATGGTCTGCACCAGGCTCCGATCCGACCTGAGGAAGCCCTCCTGGTCGGCGTCGAGGATCGCCACCAGCGAGACCTCTGGCAGGTCGAGACCCTCCCGGAGCAGGTTGATCCCCACGAGCACGTCGAAGTCGCCCAGCCGCAGGCCGCGCAGGATGTCCATCCGCTCGATGGCGTCGATGTCCGAGTGGAGATAACGCACCCGCACCCCGGTCTGCTGCAGGTAATCGCTGAGGTCCTCCGCCATCCGCTTGGTGAGCGTCGTGACCAGCACCCGCTCCGCGCGAGCCTCGCGCACCCGGATCTCGTTCAGCAGGTCGTCCACCTGACCGCGGACCGGTCGCACGTCCACTTCGGGATCCACCAGGCCGGTCGGGCGGATGATCTGCTCGACCACCACGCCGCCCGAGAGGCTCAGCTCGTAATCGCCCGGGGTGGCCGAAAGGGTAATCATCTGGGGGACCAGTGACATGAACTCGTCGAACTGGAGCGGCCGGTTGTCGAGCGCGGAGGGCAGCCGGAAGCCGTACTCGACCAGGGTCAGCTTGCGGGCGCGGTCGCCGTTGTACATCCCGCCAATCTGAGGCAGCGACACGTGCGACTCGTCCACCACCACTAGGAAATCCGCCGGGAAGTAGTCGATGAGACAGGCGGGGCGCTCACCGGGCCGGCGCCCGCTCAGGGGGCGGGAGTAGTTCTCGATGCCGGCGCAGGTCCCCACCTCCAGCAGCATCTCGATGTCGAAATTGGTGCGGGACTCCAGCCGCTGTGCCTCCAGCAGCTTGCCGGCCGCCTTCAGCTCGGCGAGGCGCTCCGCCAACTCGGTACGGATCTCCCGCACCGCGCGCTCGATCTTGGAACGCTCGGTGACGAAGTGCTTCGCGGGATAGATGGCGAACTGCTCGAGCTGCGCGATGGTGTCGCCCGTGAGCGGGTTGATCTTGCTGATCCGCTCGACCTCGTCGCCCCAGAACTCCACCCGGATCGCCTGCTCGGCGTAAGCCGGGAAGATCTCGACCGAGTCCCCCCGCACCCGGAAGGTGCCCTGCTCGAAGCTGACGTCGTTACGGGAGTACTGGATCCGCACCAGCTCGGAGAGCACGTCGTCGCGACCCCGCTGCTCGCCCCGGTGCACGTTCACCATCAGCTTGCGGTACTCGGCCGGATCGCCGAGGCCGTAGATGGCGCTCACCGTGGCGACGATGACCACGTCCTCCCGCTCCATCAGGCTGGTAGTCGCGCGCAGCCGCAGGCTTTCGATGTCCTGGTTGATCGAAGCGTCCTTCTCGATGTAGACGTCGGTCGAGGGGACGTAGGCCTCGGGCTGGTAGTAGTCGTAGTAGCTGACGAAGTACTCGACCGCGTTCTGCGGGAAGAAGCGGCGGAACTCCTGATAGAGCTGCGCCGCCAGCGTCTTGTTGTGCGCCATCACCAGCGTCGGCCGGTTCACGCGGGCGATGCACTGCGCCATCGTGAACGTCTTGCCGGAGCCGGTGACGCCGAGCAGCACCTGGTGCTTGTCGCCGCGCTGCAGGCCGCCCACGATCTCCTCGATGGCCCGCGGCTGGTCGCCACGCGCCTCGAAGTCGCTGGTGAGCTGGAAATGGCTGTCGGCCGGCGCGGGGGCGAGGCGGGCCGGCTC
>DATLHD010000022.1:0-7466 GCA_035540075.1 Gemmatimonadales bacterium | reverse complement strand
GAGATGCCCGAGCTCGACGGTCTCGGCGCGATCGGCTACATCATGTCCGAGTCGCCCCGCCCGATCGTGGTGGTGAGCTCGTACGCTGGGCCGGGCACCGCGGCCGCCATCCGCGCCCTGGAGCTCGGCGCCGTGGACCTGGTGGCGAAAGAGGATGAGCGAAGCGCAGAGGCGGCGGGGCGCCTGGCCGAGCGTCTGCTCCTGGCCCTCAGGACGGCGCGCTCCGCCGACATCCATCGCCTGCCGGTGCTGGCCCGCCCATCCCGGGCCGGGCCGCCGACTGCCCTGTTCGCCATGCCGGGCCGAGCGACCGCCTGTGTGGCGATCGCGGCGTCCACCGGCGGACCGCGAGCGCTTGCCGAGGTGGTGCCCCGAATTCCGGCGGGACTTGGCGCCGGAGTCGCCATCGTGCAGCACATGCCGCCCAAATTCACCAGGAGTCTCGCGGAGCGGCTCGCCGCTCAGAGCCGGATCGGCGTGGTGGAGGCGGAGCACGACATCCCGTTCCTCGCCGATACGGCCTACGTGGCCCCCGGCGATTATCACATGCGTGTCGTCGCCGGCGAGGACGGACCCCGGATCGCGCTGAGCCGCGAGCCGACCGTGTGGGGCGTGCGCCCGGCCGCCGATCCCCTCTTCCGCAGCGTTGCCGACCTGTACGGCCGTCACGCCGTGGGCGTGGTGCTGACCGGGCTCGGACGCGACGGTGCGGACGGGCTCAAGCGGATCCATGATGCCGGTGGGACCGGCATCGCGCAGGACCGGGAGACCAGCACCATCTACGGCATGCCCAACGCCGCGGTGCAGGCCGGCGGCGCCCGCCATGTCCTGCCGGTCGGCCAGATCGCGAGCCGCATCGCCGATATGATCGGCCGATTGGAGAGGCGATGAGCGCCGAGGGATGGCTGCTGGTTCGCGCGGGTGGGCGGCGCGTCGGGCTGAGGCTGGATCAGGTGATCGAGGTGCTCGACCTCGGGCCGGTACACCCGGTGCCGTCCACCGACCCTTCGGTGCGAGGAGTCACCAGCTCGCGCGGGCAGATCGTGCCCCTGATACACCTGGCGACTCTCCTCGGGGGAGCGGGTGGGCCGGGCGGTACCGCGGTGGTGGTGCGCCTCGACACCCGACGGGTCTGCGTCGAAGTGGATGACGCCGAAGAGGTGCTGCGCGAGCCCGGAGTCCCGGTGCCGGCCGAGATTTCCCTGCCGTTCGCGGTCGCCATCGCGCGGCGGCCCGAGGGCATCGTGCCGCTCCTCGACCTCACTGCGGTCGGCAACCGCCTCGCCGAGACAGCTACGCCATGAACACGGCCGACGACATTCAGGTGGTGACCTTCCTGGTGGGTCCCCAGGAGTTCGCCTTCGACATTCTCCAGATCGAGCGGATTCTGCGCTACGAGCCACCCGCCAGGCTGCCGCAGTCGCCCGGGTTCCTGGAAGGGGTGGTACAGTACGGCGGCGGCGCGGTGCCGGTCGTGGACCTGCGCAAGCGCTTCGAGCTCGAGGCGGCGATCCGGGAGGAGACCCGCCTTATGATCCTGGATCTCGGCGACCAGCGGGTAGGGGTGGTCGTGGACGAGGTGCGCGAGGTGCTGCGGGTGGACAGTCGCACCATCACGGCTCCGGGTCCGATGGTGCGGGGGCTCGCCGCGGCGTACATCTCGGGCGTCGTCGCTCGGCCCGCACGGACCATCATCATTCTCAACGCCCGCAAGCTCCTGTCGTCCACCGAGCGGCTCGCGCTCAGCGAGATGGGGACCACGCGATGAGCGAGTCGCTGCTGGGTGGGCTGAAGGACCAGTACCAGGAGCTCGAGGGGAGGCTCAATGCCGCACAGGACCCGACCACCCGCGAGACAGTCAAGCGCGACCTGATCGCCCTCTTCAAGCGGGTGGACGGCGCGCTGAACGAGCTGGGACAGCTGAAGGACGGGATCCGGGGCCTCGCTGAGCGGTACAAGCAGCTGAACAACTCCGCCGGCGGCGCTGCCGCCGGTCCGGCGCCGGCGCCCCAGTTCACCGGCGCTCGCCCGGCGGTGCAGGCCGATCACCTCGGCGCCTCGACCTTCATCGAGAAAGGCTGGAGCCTGATCTCCCTGGGAGACCACGCCGGTGCGATCCAGTCCCTGGAGAAGGCGCTCCAGCTCTCGCCGGGGGAGATTCAGGCCCAGTCCCTGCTCGGCTGGGCGCAGATGCTGCACGAGGACTACGACGAGGCGCTGTCCACCTTCTCCCGCGTGCTGATGAAAGAGCCGGCCAACGCCCTCGCGCGCATCAACGTCGGCTACATCTGCCTGAAGAAGCGGATCTTCGGCGAGGCGATCGAGCACCTCTCCAAGGCCATTCGGCTGGACAACGATCGCAAGGCCACACTGTACGCCCACTATTATCTTGGATTGGTCTACCTCGAGCGCGATATGTACGAAGACGCCCAGACCTTCTTCCGCAAGACCCTGACCCTCGGCCCCAACCTCATCGAGGCGTACTACGACCTGGGCCGCGCGCAGTGGTTCGCGGGCAACAGGGAGGGCGCTCGCAGCACCTGGGGCGAGGGACACAAGGCCAACAAGTTCAATCCCTGGGCCAAGCGTTGCCAGGAAATGCTCGACCTGGTCGCCGCCGGAGGTGAGGTCCCGCGCAGTCTACCTTCCTGATCGCTCTCCTTCTTCTCCTGCAGGACTCTCCCACATCGGTGCAGGTCGGGCAGGTCACCACGGTCGCATGGCCGAAGCAGCTCGACCTCGCCATCCAGCTCGCCGAGGCTGCCGATCGGCCCGCGGACTGGCCCGGCCTGGGGAGAGTCGTGCCCGGACCGATGCAGCTGGTCGTCGTGCCCGACGCGCGGCGTCTCGACTCCCTCACCAGAGGGCGCGCGCCAAGTTGGGGTGCCGGCGTGGCGCTTCCGGCGACCCGGACGATCGTGATCCGGGCCGATGGCGGCGACCTCTCGCGCACGCTCCGGCACGAGCTCGCCCATCTCGCCCTGCACCAGCGTGTGCCGGTGCGGGTACCCCTCTGGTTCGATGAGGGTTACGCCGGGTGGGCCGCCGGCGAGTGGGAGCGCTTGAGCGTCCTGGAGCTCAATCTTGCCGTGGCGCGTGGCGCCCTCCCGGGGTTCCGGGCCCTGGACGGCGCGCTCCGGGCGAGCGGGACCTCGGCCGACGCCGCCTACGCCTTGTCCTACTCGGCCGTGTCCGAGCTTGCCCGCCGGAATCCGAGCGGCAGCCTCACCCCGCTGGTGGAGCGTCTGGCCGCGGGCGAGGATTTCGAGAGCGCGGTGCTGGCGACCACTGGATTGACGGTCGACCGCTTCGAGGAGGCCTGGCAGCGCTCGATCCGGCACCGGTACGGCCTGGTGACCTGGCTGCTCGCGGGCGGGGGGTGGCTCCTGGTGGCAGTGGCTGTCCTCGGATTGGTACACATCCGCCGCCGGGCCGATCGGCCACGCAGGGAGGCCCTCGACGAAGGCTGGGTGGTGGACCCGGAAGATGTAGACGGACCTGAACTTGACCCGACCCGCGAACGGTGGTAGCCTCATGCCCTATGTCCAATGTCCGGCCGTCAGCGCCCGCGCCAGCCGCGGGTAGTCGCCGGTTTCTGCTGGCCCGGCGGAACCTCCTGATTCTCGCGGCAGCGGTGATGGTACTCTTGGCCGGGTACCTCACCCTCATGGCCGGGCATCCGAGCGCGGCCGCCGTCATTCTCGTGATTGGCTACTGCGTACTCTTTCCGCTCGGCATCGCTCTCTAGGAAGGGTGTTCGTCGTCACGGCACGGTCCCTGCGCATACCGTATTTGAATGGGGATGGTGCGCCCATCGGGCGAATAGCTCAGCTGGTTCAGAGCGCCTGCCTTACACGCAGGATGTCGGGGGTTCGAATCCCTCTTCGCCCACTCACATCCGCGCGCTGAGCGCGGCGATCGTCGGTCCTGCGGGACCGCTCCTTCGGGGAGGCTGTCGCATGTATCTGTTCCGTCTTGTCACCCTCGCGGCTCTGAGTGGAGCGCTGACGGTGCCGCTCGCGGCCCAGGGCATCCCTCGCAATGCCGCGCGCAGCACGGTGAACGTGGCGCCCCGATTCATGGTGGCCAACCCGTTCGCGTTCGCGCCCGCCGATTCGGCGCCGGCCGTCGCGATCGGCACCGGCCTGCGCGAAGAGATGAAGGGCGTGGTCGGTCGCGATTTCCAGGTGGTCGAGCAGCAGCAGATGAATGACGCCCTCACCCAGTACGGCTACCCCAAGGACGCCATTCTGAGTCCAGCGCTCGCCGCCACGCTCGCCAAGAACATCCAAGCCCGTTACATCGTTACCTCCACGTTGGCGAAGGCTCAGGGTAAGGGCTACACCGTGACGGCCCGGATTCATGGCGTGAACGACGATGCCGGCAACGTCGTCGCCGTCGCGCAACAGCCGGGGGAGAACCCGCAGGCCTTCGGGAAGCGGGCTGCCGAGGCGCTGGAGCCGATGGTGGAAACGGCCGACGAGGCGAAGGCCTGCATCGATCAGCGGACCACCAAGCCGGACAAGGCGGCCGAGGCGGCGCAGAAGGCCATCAAGGCCGTGCCGAATCACGGGCTCGCCCATTACTGTCTAGCGCTGCTCGCCCAGGACAAGAAGGCTGCTCGGGGCGCGGTCGTGAAGGAGCTCCAGGCCTCGGCCAAGGGCGACCCGCTCAGCCTGCCGGTCTGGACCGCGCTGGCGACCCAGTATCAGCAAGCCAACGACACGGCGAACACCCTCTTGGCCTTCAAGCAGATGCTGCGTGTCGCGCCGACCAACCAGAAGCTGCGCGAGGAGCTGTTTAAGTACTTCCTCCAGTCGGGGCACCCGGAGACGGCGCTCGAAGTGGCGGACGAGGGGCTGAAGCTCGACCCGTACAACGCCGACCTCTACGACCTCAAGAGCAACGCCTGCCTCTTCCTGAGCAACTTCAAGTGCGCGGTGGACGCCCTGGAGACGATGTACGCCACCGATTCGACCAAGGCGGACACGCTCTTCTTCACCAAGATCTCGGCCGCCGCGGCCGAGGGTGAGCAGCCGGATACGGCGCGCCTCCTCAAGTGGTCGCAGATCGGCGTGCGAAAGTACCCGGACAATGCGACGCTGCTCGGCTACCTGAACAAGGCGTACGGGATGACGGGCCAGGTGGACAGCGTAGTCGCTGTCACCAGCCGCATCATTGCCAAGGACACGACGGCCATCGTTCCCGCGCTGGAGGCGGCCCAGGCGTTGATCAACGCGCCGCCCGCGGCCGGGGCCACGGCGGCTACGACCGACACGACGAACCGGGGCGGGGCACCAAGGGATACGACGGGGGCCGCCGCGGCGAGCCCCTCACGGGCCAAGGAGGCGCTGCCGTTCCTGGAGTACGCGATGAAGTACGGGGATCCCCAGGCCAAGGAGAACGCGGCGGCCCTGTTGTACACCGCTGGCGCCAAGCTGCTCCAGTCCCAGCCGCAGGACCTCGCGGGTGCGGCGGAGCTGCTCCGGCTCGCGGTCCAGAACGCGAATCCCGCGGGCAAGGTGGGCCCGGCGTCGAACTACCTGCTGGGTCTGGCCACGCTCTTCCAGGTCCCCCAGCTCGATCCGCAGGCCGAGAAGCAGAAGTCCTGCGACATCGCCAAGCAGATGGAGACCCTGCTGACCGAGTCGGAGACCGCGCTCACGGCCGGACGCGCGGCCAACCAGGAGGCGGTGGACAAGAACCTCGGCATCATCAAGCAGTACAAGCCGAGAGTGGCATCGATGCAGAAGGCGTACTGCAAATAGGCAAGACAGCGTGACGGAAGGACAGCGGGGCGGCGGAAAAGCTTCCGCCGCCCCGCTTCCATAGGTGGCGACCCTCCCCTATATTCCGCCCGCGTCGCTGGGGCTGTAGCTCAGCTTGGTTAGAGTGCCGCACTGTCACTGCGGAGGTCGCGGGTTCGAGCCCCGTCAGCCCCGCTCCAGTCTTCGAGCCTTCACCCCGTCCCGCATGGGCGGGGTGTTGTGTTTCGTCTCTCATGTCCCGAGCCGGCGATGGCCGAGCCCACCACCTATCATATCCCGGTCCTCGTCGGACCGGTTGTCGCGGCGGTCGCCGGGGCGCGGCGGGCCGTGGACGCGACACTCGGAGGGGGAGGGCATGCCGAGGCGCTGGTCGCCGCCGGAGTGGAGGTTCTCGCCATCGACCGCGATCCCGTGGCGATCGCCTTTGCGCGAGCGCGCCTGGGTGACGAACGGATTCGCTATCTGGAGGCTCCCTACCAGTCGCCTCGAGCGCTGGAGGCCGTGACGGGCTTTCGGCCGGGTTTCGTTCTCCTCGACCTCGGGGTCTCGTCCCGCCAATTGGATGAGGAGGCACGCGGCTTTACTTTCCGACCGGGTGCTCCACTCGACATGCGCATGGAGGGCCGGGGCGCCTCCGCGGCCGAGCTGCTGAATCGGCTGGCGGAGGACGCCCTGGAGCGGATCTTCGCCGACTACGGCGACGAGCGCCGCGCGCGCCGTCTCGCGCGGGAGGTCGTCCGGCGGCGGGAGCGGGCTCCGTTCGCGGTGAGCGACGACCTGGTGAACGCGATCCGCGCGACGCTGGGGCCGCGCTCGGGGCCCTCGGAGTTCGCCCGGCTGTTCCAGGCGGTCCGCATCGCGGTCAACGAGGAGCTCACCGGCCTCCAGGAGGCCCTGCCGGCACTTCGGGATGCACTGGAGCGGGGCGGCGCGCTCGCGGTGATCACCTACCACTCGGGCGAGGACCGGCTGGTCAAGCTCGCCTTCCGTGAGTGGGCCAGCGCGTGCGTGTGCCCGCCACACCAGCCGCTGTGTACCTGCCGCGGTCGGCCGCTGGGCCACCTCGAGCCTCGCAAGCCGATCACGCCGTCGGAGGACGAGATCGTCGCCAACCCGAGGGCCCGGAGCGCCAAGCTGAGGATCTTCCGAGTCGAGCATGCGGCTTAAGGGCCGGCACTGGCTGATGCTGTGGCTGGTCGTGTTCGTCGTCGTGCTGCTGGCGATCACCACGCGGCAGAGCGCCGGCTTCCGCACCGCTCGCCGTCTGGGCGAGCTGCGTGAGGAGCGCACGACCCTGGAGGCACGCCGGGCCGAGCTGGAGCGACAGATCCGGGTGGCGTCTAGCCGGCAGGTCCTGGTTCCCCTGGCGGAACGCCGACTGAGCCTGCACGAACCGTCCGACTCCGAGTTCACCCTGCTGCCGCTTCCGCCGCTGCCCGAGGGCGAGCCCTGATGGCCAAACCCGCGGCACGAATCGCCGTCATCCAGGCGGGCTTTGCGCTCGGCGTGCTCGCCCTGCTGACCCGAGCGGTCCAGCTCCAGATCGTGGAGGGCGAGGACTGGGCCAAGCTCGCGGAAAGCAGCCGGACCGAGCGGCGGGTGCTACCCGCGCGCCGGGGCGCGCTCTACGATCGCAATGGCGTGCCGCTGGCCGTGACCCAGGAGTTCTATCACGTCGGCATCGCTCCCAACGAGCTG
>DATLHD010000021.1:0-21344 GCA_035540075.1 Gemmatimonadales bacterium | reverse complement strand
CGCCGTCTGGATCGGCGGCAGCAACATGTCCGCCGGTGAACAGCTCCTGGCCATGGCGCAGGACGCGGTCTTCGCGCCCTTCACCGTCTCCATCATGCTGGACTCCAACGGGTCCAACACCACCGCGGTCGCCGCCGTGGTAAAGACCGAGGAGACGCTGGGGAACCTCTCCGGCAAGAAGGTCCTGATCCTGGCGGGCACCGGACCGGTGGGCCAGCGCGCGGCCGGCCTCCTGGCCAAGGACGGTGCCCACGTGACCATCACTTCCCGCAAGCCGGAGCAGGGGGAGAAGGCGCGGCAGTTCATCAGCGCGCGCTTCAACGTCCAGGTCGAGGCGACCACGCTGACCGATCCGTCGAAGCTGCCGGAGCTCTGCAAGGACGTGGAGGTGCTGCTCAACTCCGGCCCCGCAGGCGTGCAGATGGTGCCCAAGTCGGCGTGGACCGGAGCGACGAACCTGAAGATCGCGGTGGACCTCAATGCGGTGCCCCCGCTCGGGATCGAGGGCATCGACGTCAACGACGCCGGGAAGGTCCGCGAAGGCGTGGTGGTCTACGGCGCCTTCGGCGTCGGCAACTTCAAGACCAAGCTACACAAGGCCTGCGTGGCCCGGCTCTTCACGCGCAACGATCTCGTGCTGGATGCCGAGACGATCGCGGACGTCGCGCGGGAGCTGATCGCCAAGAAGTAGGATTTATGTCTCGCGTCGTGGGCATCGATGCGGGTACGGTGAGTCTCGACGTCTGCGGCCTGGTCGAAGGGCGGCTCTCGATCGACCTCACCTGGCCCACGCAGGAAGCGGTCGCGGACCCCGACGGCTTCATTGCCGAGCTGCGCCGCACCGGTGAGCCCGACCTGGTGGTCGCGCCCTCAGGCTACGGATTGCCGCTCCGCCCCGCGCGGGGACTCACCGAGGAGGATCTCCGGCTCGCCTTCCTGGCGCGGCCGGACGAAAAGGGCGGAATCGGTGGCCTTCGCCGGCTGGTGCGGCACCTCGCGGACTCGGATCTCTCGGTCGTGCTCACACCCGGTGTGGTCCACCTCGACACGGTGCCCGAGCATCGCAAGCTCAATCGGGTGGACATGGGGACGGCGGACAAGGTGTGCGCCGCCGCACTGGCGGTGGAGGACCAGCGGGAACGGACCGGCCGCCCGCTCGAGACCGTCTCCCTCATCCTGCTGGAGCTCGGCGGAGCCTTCACCGCGGCGGTGGCGGTGGACCGGGGGCAGATCGTCGACGGACTGGGCGGCACCAGCGGACCGCTGGGCTGGCAGGCCGCCGGCGCACTCGACGGCGAGGTGGCCTTTCTGGCCGGCCGGGTGGACAAGGGCATGCTCTTCCGCGGCGGCGCGGAGACGGTGGCGCGGTCGGGCCGCGAAGCGCGGGAGATGGCGGTCAGGGCCTACGTGGAGAGCGCGGCCAAGGCAGTGGCTCAGCTGCGGGTCTCCGCGCCCAACGCCGACGAAGTGCTGGTTTCCGGGCGGGGCGCCGCCGACGCGGCGCTCATGGCACGCCTGCAGCGGGCGCTCTCCGGGATCGGCACCGTGCGGCGGCTCGAGGGGTTCGCGCTCGTCGCGAAGCAGGGCGCGCAGGGTGCCGCCCTGATCGGCGACGGGCTGGTTGGGGGGCGACACCAGGCGCTGGTCAGGCGCCTGAGGATCGAGGAGGCCCAGGGCACGGTGCTCGACCATCTTCATCTCATCAGCGCGGCGACCGCCCGCCGCCGGCTGGCGCTCGAGGCCGATGGCTGACAAGGGCCGACACCTGATCGTGGCCGGTGTCACCACCCGTCCGCTCGCCGTCTCTGCCTCGCGGGCGGGATGGAGGGTTACCGCGGCCGACGCCTTCGGCGACCTGGACCTTCTCGCCTGCGCCGAGGTCCTCATCCCGCGCGAGGCGACCGCTGGATTCGATCCCGGGACGGCGGTGCTGGCCGCACAGGAGATTCCGGCGGGGTTCGCCGCCTACACCTCCAACTTCGAGAACCACCCCGACGCTGTCGCGGCGCTGGCTCGGGGCCGCCGGCTTCTGGGGAACGCGCCGGCGACCTTGCGCCGTGTCCGCGATCCCCTGGGTCTCATGCGGTCCCTTCGACAACTCGGCTTCGCGACGCCTGCGACACGGGCTACCCCGCCGCGCGGGCCGCTCGATCGCGATCGGCGCTGGTTGGTGAAGCCGCGCCGCTCGGGCGGCGGCCACGGCACCTCGGCCTGGCGTCTCGGACGGTCGGTGGCGCGGCACCAGTACCTCCAGCAGCGCATCGCCGGCCTACCCGGCTCCGTCGTCTTCCTGGCCGATGGGCGTCGCGCGCACGTGCTCGGCATCTCCCGACAGCTGGTGGGGCGCTCGGACTTCGGGGCGCGCGGCTTCCGCTATTGCGGAAGCCTCATGGGTCCCGGGCTGTTTCCGGCGGAAGAGGCCCTGCGCCGGCGGGCCGACGCGCTGGCCGCCGCGGTCGCGCGCACGTTCGGGCTCGTGGGCCTCACCGGGCTGGACTTTATCGCCCGCGCGGGAGTCCCCTGGCCGATCGAGGTGAACCCGAGGTTCTCCGCGTCGATGGAGCTGCTCGAGCGGGGCGCGAACTTGTCGCTCTTCGCGCTTCACGCGGAAGCATGCGCCGGACGGCTTCCGGGGCAGCCGACACCGTCGCTCGAGTGCGTACACGGGAAAGCGATCGTCTTCGCGCGGCGTCCCGTGACCCCGCGGGCAAGCAACCACTGGTTGATGGATTCCAGCCTGGCCGACATTCCGCACGCCGGAGAGCCGATCGCGAACGGCCGGCCGATCTGCACCGTCTTCGCGACCGGGGAGGACGCCGAGGACTGCACGGGGTCGCTGGTGGCGAAGGCCTGTTGGGTGTACCAGCAGGTCGAGCCGGCAGCGCGGGGCGTGGCATGAGCGGCGAGCAGGCGTTCCGCTCCGTTACCTGCCTGGGCTGCGGGTGCGGCTGCGACGATCTCGAAGTCCGGGTGAGCGACGGGCGCATCGTCGGGCTCGCCCCGCCCTGTCCCGTCGCCAGGCGCTGGTTCGGGGACGGCTCGGTGCCGGCCAAGATCAGCGTCGACGCCCGGCCTGCGACACTCGATCAGGCGATCGACGCCGCAGCGTCGATCCTGGCGGGCGCCACGCGGCCGATGGTGCTCCTGGCGCCGGATCTCACGACGCGTGCCCAGCGGACCGCGATCGCCCTTGCGGACGCACTGCAGGCCGAGGTGGACGGCGCTACCTCCGACACGGCGGCCTCGGGCATCCTGGCCGCGCAGCGACGGGGACGCGCGGGCGCCACGCTGGGCGAGATCAGGAACCGCGCGGACGTGACGCTGTTCTGGGCGGTGGACCCCCGGGAGCGCTACCCTCGATTCCTCGAGCGCTACGCCGCGGCGGGCTCGGCCACCCATGTCTCCTCGCGCGTGCACCTCTCGGTATCGGTCGGAGTGGACCGGGGGCCCGCCCGGGCGGAGCTCGCCGCCGAGCTCGCGCCGGAGCTGGAGCTGGAGGCGCTGGCGCTGATGCGCGCGGTGGTGCGCGGGCAAACCTTCGAAGGGGTACCCGACACGCTGCGACCGGTGGTCGCGATCGCCGAGCGCGTGCGACAGGGTCGGTACGTCGCCGTCGTCTACGACGCGGAGCCCGGGCGGAGCCCTCACGACGACCAGCGGGCCGACAGCCTCATCGCACTGGCGCAGCTCCTCAACGGACCCACGCGCGCGGTGCTCGTGGGGCTGCGTGCCGGCGGCAACCGATCGGGTGCCGAGGCAGCGCTGACCTGGCAAACCGGGTATCCGATGCGCATGAGCCTGCGAGGGGGGCACCCGCGGTACCGGCCCGGCCGCTCAGGCGTGGATCGGCTTCGTGGCGGTGGGGCCGATGCGGTGCTGGTGGCGGGCGCCGGGGTCGCGTTGGGCCCGCTCCCGCTCGAATCGGTGCCGGGCATCGTGATCGGGCCGGGCGCGAGCGCGGTGGCTGGTGCCCGCGTGGCGATCGATACCGGTGTCGCGGGCATCCACGAAGCGGGTACGGGCTACCGCATGGATGACGTGCCGCTTCCGCTCACCCCAGTGCTGGCGCATCCGCATGCGGCCGGGGAGTCTCTCGAGCTGCTGCTGCGGGCGGTGCGCGGGCGGGCGCGATGAGCGCCGACCGGCTTCGGATCGTCGGCGGCGCGGTCCACGACCCGGCCAACGGGGTGGATGGCGAGCTGCGCGACATCTGCATCGAGGACGGGCGCATCGTCGCTTCGCTCCCGGTCGGCGTGCGGACGCTCGATGCCTCCGGTATGGTCGTGATGCCCGGCGGAGTGGACATCCACGCGCACTTCGCCAGCTCGAGCTGCAATCACGCCCGTCGCCTCATCCCCGATGAGCACGCGGCCGATCCCGTGCCTCCGCCTTCCCTGCTGGAGGGCGACGCCCGCTCGGGCAGCGGCGGTACCGTCCCGACGACCTTCACCACCGGTTACCGCTACGCGGGCCTGGGCTACACCACCGCGTTCGACGCGGCAGTGGCACCCCTGCTCGCGCGGCACAGCCACGCGGAGCTGGACGACACGCCCTGCGTGGACGGCGGGATCTTCGTGCTCATGGGGAACGACGAGTACCTGCTCCGCCAGATCGAGCGCGGCGAGCGCGACCGCGTGCGAGACTACGCCGCCTGGCTCCTCGGCGCCACCGGCGGCTATGCGGTGAAGATCGTGAATCCGGGTGGGGTCGAGGCGTGGAAGAGCGGGCAGCGAAACGTCACCGGTCTCGACGATGCGGTCTCCGGCCGGGCAGTGACGCCGCGCGCGATCCTGGAGACGCTCACCGACGCCGCCAACGCGCTCGGGCTCCCGCACCCGGTCCATATCCACTGCAATAACCTCGGCGTGCCGGGCAACGCGGCCACCACGCTGGGGAGCATGGAAACCTTGGCCGGCCGGCGGGCGCACTTCACCCACCTGCAGTTCCATTGCTACGGCGGGGAGCCGGGCAAAGGCTGGGCCTCGGCCGCGGGCGAGGTGATCCAGTACGTCAACGCCCACCCCGAGTTGAGCGTGGACGTGGGGCAGGTCATGTTCGGCCCCGCCATGACCATCACGGCCGACGCGCCGGTCGAGTACCTGCTGCACAGCACGAGCGGCCGCCGGTGGACCAACATCGACATCGAGCTGGAGAGCGGCTGCGGCATCGTCCCGCTCACCTACAAGGAGAGGGCCGCGGTGTCGGCACTCCAGTGGGTGGTGGGGCTGGAGCTCTTCCTCTTGAGCCAGGATCCGTGGCGGGTGGTGCTCTCTACCGACCATCCCAACGGCGGCTCGTTTCTGTCGTATCCCGCGCTCATCCAGCTCCTCATGAGCCGGACGGTCCGGGACGATGCCATCAAGCGACTCAACCAGAAGTTCCTGGCCGGCAGCGCGCTGGCGGACGGGCTCGCCCGGGAGTACAGCCTCAACGAGATCGCCATCATCACCCGGGCGGGGCCGGCGCGACTCCTGGGCCTCGACACCAAGGGGCACCTCGGCGTGGGTGCGGATGCCGACATCACGGTGTACTCCCGCGATCCGGACATCGCCACGATGTTCTCGACCCCGCGCTACGTGCTGAAGGCGGGGCGGGTCGTGGTGGAGGAAGGGCACTTGCGCCGAGCGCCCGCCGGACGGCGGCTCCGCCTGGCGCCGGGCTACGACGACGCGATCCTGGGGGACGTGCGCAAGCACTTCGAGGCGTACTCCTCGGTGTCGTTCGACAACTATGCGGTGCGGGAGCTGCCCGGGGAGCCGCTGGCGCTCGGAGGGAAGTCGTGAACATTCGCGGCGTGTTCATCGAGGACACCTTCGCCGAAGCGTTCACCATGCGGGTGGCGCGCCTCATCATCACCGGCCGCAACCACCGGTGGGCCCGGGAAGCCGCGCTCAAGCTCACCGGCTTCGCCACATCGGTCATCGGCTGCAAGTGCGAGGCGGCGATCGAGCGTGAGCTTCCGGTGGGGGAGACGCCCGACGGGCGCCCCGGCTACAGCGTGCTCCTCATGACCATGAGCAAGGACGATCTCCCCAAGCGCCTGATCGAGCGTGTGGGACAGACCGTGCTCACCTGTCCCACGACCGCCTGCTTCGACGGACTGCCCGATGCCCCGGACCGGGTCGGCGTGGGCTCCGCGCTCCGTTTCTTCGGCGACGGCTTCCAGGCGAGCAAGATGATCGGCGGCGAGCGCTTCTGGCGCATCCCGGTCATGGAGGGCGAGTTCCTGGTGCAGGAGAAGTTCGGCACGGTGAAAGGCGTGGGCGGTGGAAACTTCCTGATGCTGGCGAAGAGCGCCGATGCCGCGTTGGAGGCGGCCGAGGCCGCCGCCGACGCGATGACGGGCCTGGTGGGCGTCATCCTGCCCTTCCCCGGCGGCGTGGTGCGGAGCGGGAGCAAGGTGGGCTCCCGGCGGATCAAGACCATGATCGCCTCGACCAACGACGCCTTCTGCCCCACCCTGCGCGCGATCACCGCCTCGCAGCTGCCCGAGGGAGTGAACTCGGTGCTGGAGATCGTCATCAACGGCACCGACACGGAGGCGATCTCCCGCGCCATGCGGGCCGGCATCGACGCGGCCTGCCGCGAGGGCATGGTGGCCATCACCGCCGGCAACTACGGTGGCAAGCTCGGCCCGCATCACTTCCACCTGCGCAAGATCATGGGCGCCGCGTGAGCGACGGTCTCATGGCCATCCTCAAGGCGCCGATCCGCGGCCGCGCCGACTTCGGGGAGGTGCTCGCGGGGAGCTGGGGCGCGGTTTCGGCAGGGGAGCTCGCCCGCCGGACGGTCGTGCTCGAAGCGGAGACCACCGTGCCGCTGGGCGACCTCTTCGACCTGCGCGGAACGCCGTCAGGGCTGATCCGCTTCCAGGGTGACCTGCGCCGCGTCGACCGCATCGGCGCCGGACTGTCCGAAGGCACGGTCGTAGTGGAGAGCGGAGTCGGGCACGAGGCGGGGATCGGGATGTCGGGCGGCGTGCTCGACGTGCACGGCGACGCGGGCGATCGGGTGGGCGGTGCGGCGCCCGACGCGCGCAAGGGGATGACCGGCGGAGAACTGGTGGTACGAGGGAGCGTGGGCACGGAGCCGGGCACCCGCATGCGGCGGGGCCTGCTCGTCGTGAACCGTCACGTCGGGGCCCGAGCGGGGCCGGGGATGATCGCCGGGACGATCCTGGTGTTCGGCAACGTGGGACGGGCGCCGGGGATCGGCTCCAAGCGCGGCTCCGTGGTCGCACTCGGCAGCATCGACATCCCGGCGACCTATCGCTACGCCTGCACCTATCAGCCGGACCACCTCAGGGTCATGCTCCTCCGCCTCCGCGACCGCTACGGCCTCAAGGTGCAGAAGCGCCATCTCACCGGCTTCTACCGCCGCTACAGCGGCGATCTCGGCGATCTGGGAAGGGGAGAGATCCTGGCATGGACAGCGGAATGACCGACCTGGGGATGAACGCGCGGGCACGGGAGCTGGCGGATGCCATGGTGGAGGATTCGGCCGCACTCCGGGTGCGCGCCAGAATCCTCGGCAACGGTGCTCGGGTCATCGACGCAGGGATTGAGACGGACGGCGGGTATGGCGCGGGACTCGCGCTCTCCGAGGTCTGCATGGGCGGACTGGGGGATGTGGCGTTCACCACCGCGCAGGTGGGCGCGCAGTCCTGGCCCGCGGTGCTGGTCACGACCGATCACCCCGCGGTCTCCTGCATGGCCTCGCAATACGCCGGCTGGGCGATCTCGGTGGACAAGTTCTTCGCCATGGGATCCGGTCCCCTGCGGGCGCACGCCCGGGTGGAGAAGGAGCTGTTCCAGAAGCTCGGCTATGCCGAGACCGCGACGGCCGGCGTGCTGGTCCTCGAAGGTCGGGTCCCACCGACCGAGGCGGTGGCAGCCTGGGTGGCGGAGAAGGCGCGGCTCCAGCCGTCGCAGCTCACGTTCCTGATCGCCCCGACGGCGAGCATCGCGGGCGGCGTGCAGATCTCCGCCCGCATCCTCGAGACCGGCCTGCACAAGATGGAGGTGCTGGGTTTCGACGTGCGCCGGGTGGTGAGCGGCTTTGGGATCGCGCCGATCGCACCGGTGGCCAAGAACGACCTGAGGGCGATCGGCCGGACCAACGACTGCATCCTCTACGGCGGCCAGGCCCGCTATAGCGTGCGCGCGGGCGACGACGAGCTGGCGGCGCTGGCGGCCAAGGTGCCCGCGTCGGCGTCGCGCGACTACGGAACACCGTTCTACGAGATCTTCCAGCGATACGAGGGCGACTTCTACAAGATCGATCCGCTGCTCTTCAGCCCGGCCGAGGTGTGGCTGACGAGCACCGAGACCGGGCGCACCTTCCATGCAGGCCGCCTCAATCCCGAGGTCCTGGAAGCGAGCCTCCATCCGAAACCGTAGGTCATTCACACATCCTCACAGGAGCTACCATGCGGCGTCTCCCGAGTTGGCGGCTGGTCACTTCCCTCGCGCTGGTCGCCGGGTGCGGCACCCAGGACAAGCAGGCGAACGCACCCGCCGATCAGGCCCCGGCCGCGGCGGAGCCCGCGGCGCCGGCCGGCCCCGGCGCGATCGTGACCGTCATCTACAATCATCCGAAGGACACGGCCGCGTTCGAGAAGTACTACCGGGAGGTGCACCTGCCGCTGGTGTCGGCCAACCAGCAGGAGATCGGCTTCACCCGCGCGGACCTGACCAAGTTCACCAGCACCGTGGACGGGAAGAAGCCGGCGTTCTACCGCCAGGCCGAGCTGTACTTCCCTTCCCTGGACGCGGCGAAGAAGGGCATGGCGAGCGAGGGCTTCAAGAAGGTGGGTGACGATCTCAAGAACTTCGCCAGCGGCGGGCTCACCGGCCTGGTCGCGGTGGAGACCAGCCCGGCGACCGAGGCGTCGACCGGAGAGCCGATGGCGATCGTGACCGTGATCTACAAGCAGCCGAAGGACACCGCCGCGTTCGAGAAATACTACGCCGACACCCACCTGCCGCTGGTGGGCGCGAGCCAGCAGGAGATCGGCTTCACCAAGGCCGAGCTGACCAAGTTCGCGTCCAACCTCGACGGCTCGGCGCCGGCACTCTACCGGCAGGCGGAGCTCTACTTCCCGTCCATGGACGCGCTCAAGAAGGGCACGGCGACCCCCGGGTTCAAGAAAGTCGCGGGCGACCTGGGCAACTTCGCGACCGGCGGACTCGACGCCCTGATCGCCGTGGAGACCAGGTAGCGCGTGCACATCGTCGTCCTCGCTTCCCGGCAGGGCTGGCATACACGGGAGCTCTCCCGCGCCATCGAGTCGCGCGGGCACACGGGGACGATCGTGCCGTACGAGGGGCTCACCGCGTCGGTCGGCAGCCGCCCCGGTCTCCGGAGCGGCTCCGCCGAGCTGGACCGCGCCGACGCGGTGCTCGCCCGGATCATCCCATCGGGCTCGCTGGAGCAGATCATCTTCCGGGTGGACGCGTTGCACCGCCTGGAAGAGCGCGGGGTCCGAGTGATGAACTCGCCTCGCGCCATCGAGCGCACGGTGGACAAGTTCTGGACCTCCTGCCTGCTGGAGCAGTGCGGCATTCCCACCCCTGACACGGCGGTCTGCGAGAGCCCCGAGGAAGCGATGGCGGCCTTCCGCGACCTGGGTGACGTGATTGTGAAGCCGCTGTTCGGCTCGATGGGGCTGGGAATGATCCGCGTGGCCGACGAGGAGATGGCGTACCGCGTCTTCCGCACGGTGGAGACGATCCGCGGTGTGTACTACCTCCAGCGCACCGTGGACCACGAGGGCCGCGACTACCGGGTGTTCGTGGTCGACGGCCGGGTGCTCGGCGCCATCGAGCGCCGGGCCGACGGGTGGCGCACCAACATCGCGCGCGGGGGCCGGGCCCTGGCCGCACGGCTCCCGGACGCGTGGGCCGCGCTCGCGGTGCGGGCCGCGGCGGCGGTCGATGCCGAGTACGCGGGGGTCGACCTGCTCCTGGCGCGGGACGGGACCACCTACGTCCTCGAGGTGAACGGCATCCCGGGATGGCAGGGGCTTCAGGAGGCCACCGGCATCGACGTCGCGGGCGCGCTGGTGGACCAGGTGACCCGGCGGAGTTCGTGACCGGCGAGGAGATCGCCGCCGCGGCCCAGCTCGCCTGCCTGCTGGAAGTCAGCGCGCCGAAGCCCGGCAATGTCTCGCCGGAGCGGCACTTCCACGACACGAGGTACGAGGACTTTCTCGCCAGCGCCGTAGCGATCGGACCGGCGCTCGCACGCGCCGGGGACGGTCCCCTCGGCGCCACCATCCGCGCGGCGGCCGAGGCCACCGCGCGCTGGACCCGCTCGAACACCAATCTCGGCATCGTGCTGCTGCTGGCTCCGCTGGCGCGGGCGGCGGCTCGGCAGGGAAGCGACCTGCGAGCTCGCCTTGCCGCCGTTCTGGAGGAAACCACCGTGGCCGACGCGGCCGAGGCCTACGTCGCCATCCGCCTCGCGCGGCCCGGCGGACTGGGCGCGGCGAGCGCCGAGGACGTCGCTGCCCCGCCCACGGTGACGCTGCGAGAGGCCATGGCGCTCGCGGCGGAGCGCGACGCGATCGCGCGAGAGTACACTACCCGATTTGGGCTGACCTTCGAGGTGGGCGTGCCGGCCCTGAACGAGGCCAGGGCACGCGGACTCGCCTGGAGCGACGCGACCGTGGAGTGTTTTCTCGCGCTGCTCGCGGCGACGCCCGACACCCATGTGGCGCGAAAGCTCGGCTGGAGGGAGGCGGAGCGTCTCTCGGCGCGGGCGCGCGAGGTGGTGGCCGTGGGCGCCACCGGCAGCAAGGAAGGTCGCGCGGAGCTGGCGATCTTCGACGCGGAGCTCCGCGATTCGCGGAACATGCGGAACCCCGGCACCACCGCCGATCTCACCTGCGCCGCCTTGTTCGTCGTTATACTTGAGGGTGGCTGGAACCGCTGACGAGAGGTGTTTCGTGTCGAGCAGCTTTCGCGTGCAGGTGAGCAAGGACTATCTGGTGTTCGCCTCCGCGCACTTCATCACCTTCCGCGGCCACCAGTGCGAGACGCTCCACGGGCACAACTATCGGGTGGGTGTCGCGGTCGAAGGGACGGTCGACCCGGAGACGCTGTTCGTGCTCGACTTCAGCGTGCTGAAGCAGGTCACCCGCAAGCTGGTGGACGAGATCGACCACAAGGTCCTGCTTCCGCAGCACAACCCGAAGCTCGCCTTCCGCGAGGAAGGCGGCCGGATCGCGGTGGACTACTTCGGCGAGCCGACCTACGTCTTTCCCCGCGCCGACTGCGCGATACTTCCCATTCCCAATACCACCGCCGAGATGCTGGCCCAGTACCTGGGCAGCCGTGTGCGCGACGAGCTGGCGCGCTCCGGCTACCGGCATCTGGCGCTGTTGGAGACGGAAGTGGAAGAGAACTACGGACAGTCGGCCACCTGGCGCGAGGCGCTCGCGCTGGACTGACCGATCTGGCCGCTGTGGAGCGCGGTGGCCACGAGCGCGCCGTCGCACCCTGCCTCGCCGAGCCGCCCGAGCTCCTCCGCGCCAGCGACACCACCGCCTGCCAGCAGTCGCACGCGCGGGAAGCGCCGCCGAACGCGGCGCAGCAGCTCGAGATCCACTCCGCCACCCGTTCCGACCCGCCCCACGTCGAGCACGATCACCGCGTCCACACCCGCGTCAACGGCCAGGGCGATCAGCTCCTCCGGCCCCGGCAGGCCCGCGCCCATGGGGGCCGACTCCGGTGAGAGGACGGGCCGACCGAGTCGGAGATCGAGGCTGAAGACGATGCGTCCCGGGGGCGCGGCCGAGACGGCGGCGCCAAGGTGCTCGAAGCCGGGCAACGTCTCCAGTCCGATCACCACGCAGCCGGCGCCGAGGGCCAACAGCTCTGTCACGTCCGCCGGACTGCGGCTGCCCGCGTCCACCATCAAGGCACAGGGTGCGGCAATGCCGACCAGTTTCTGCAGGAGGTCGCGCTGGAGCTCCCCGCCTTGGATGGCGTCAAGGTCGGCGACGTAGCACTCGCGCGCCCCCACCACGTCGCGGTAGGCTTGCACCAGGGCGAGCGGGTCGCCATTGCTCCCCGGTGTCAGGACCGACTGAACCGGCTGGTAGCGCGCGCGGTCGCCCGCCTTCGCGTGCACGGCCCGTCCCTGGGCCAGATCGATCACCGGAATGAGCTGCATGACGCATTCTACCACCGCCATCATCGGCTGGGACATCGGGGGAGTGAACACCAAGGCCGCCCGGGTGGGACTCGGCGCGGAAGGCCCTGCCGTGACGAGTGCGCGGTCGGAACCGCTCGCAATGGAGCGGGACTCGGCGCTGCTCGTGCCGACGCTCCGCAGGCTCGCCGCCGGCCTGCTGGCCGCCGGGCCGGGTGAACCGCCGGCGGCTCACGCCGTCACGATGACGGCGGAGCTGTCGCAGGCATTCCGCACCAAGCGTGAGGGCGTGGGCTTCGTGCTCGACGCCTTCGCCGAGGCGTTTCCCGGGCAGACCGTGAGGGTCTACACCGTCGAGGGCCGATTTCTCGATCCGGCGGAGGCCCGGGAGCGACCGCTGGAGGTCGCCGCATCCAATTGGGCGGCGACCGCCCGGTTCGTCGGCCGGGAGCTGCCCGACTGCCTCCTGGTGGACATCGGGACCACCTCCACCGACATCATCCCGATCACCGGCGGTGAGCCCGCGTCCGTTGGCCGCACGGACCCGGAGCGGCTCCTGAGCGGCGAGCTGGTCTACACCGGCGCGCTCCGCACACCCGTCGAGGCGGTGGCCCGCACGGTCCCGCTCTGGGGCGGCCACTGTCCGCTCGCCGCGGAGCGGTTCGCCGTGATGGGCGACGTGTACCTGTGGGTGGGCGCCCTCGACTCGGCCGACTATGGCGTGACGACGCCCGACGGCCGGCCCGCCACGCGCGAGTTCGCAGGCGAGCGGCTGGCGCGCGCGGTCTGCGCCGATGCGGAGATGCTGGACGAGGAGGCGGTCGGCACCATCGCGCGGGCCCTGGCGGAAGCGCAACTCGAAAGCGTGATGGGCGGCATGCGGCGGGTGCTCACCCGCCACCCGCATCTGCATCGCGCCGTCGTGGCCGGCCTGGGTGATTTCATCGCGGCCGAGGCCGCACGCAGGATCGGCCTGGAGTTGATCCCCCTGGCGGAGCGGCTCGGCGACGCGGCGAGAACGGCGCCGGCAGCGGCCGTCGCGTGGCTGCTGGCCGAGAGCGTCGTCGGGGCATGAGACCAACGGTGGTGAAAGTCGGCGGCGGTCTGCTCGGCGCGCCGGGCGCGCTGGAGCGGGTGTGCGCCGCCGTCGCGGCCCTCGGCCGGCGCGAGCCGCTGGTGGTCGTGCCCGGCGGAGGACCGCTGGCGGACGCGGTGCGCACGCTGGATCGGGCGGTAGGACTCTCGCCGGAAGCTGCCCACTGGATGGCGATCCTCGCCATGGACCAGTACGCGCACCTGCTGGCGGAAAGAGTCGCGGGCGGCCGGCTGGTGGAGGAGCCGGGGGCAATAGCCGCCGTTCTCTCGGCGGGTGAGATCGCGGTGCTGGCGCCCTCGCGCTGGCTCCGGGCGGCGGACACGCTGCCGCACAGCTGGGACGCGACCAGCGACAGCGTGGCCGCGTTCGTCGCCGGGGCGCTCGATGCGGTGCGCCTGGATCTGATCAAGCCGGCCGAGGGTGCTCAGGCCGCAGTAGACGCGTGCTTCGCGGATGTGGTGCCGGCGGGATTGGAGGTGAGGATCCTGGGGTGGGAGCGATTCGTCGAGGAGAACCTGTCACCCTGAGCTGATCGCCACCGCACGCTCCCCGCGGGCACCGGCCCGTCGGCTCGCGCGGCCGATCCTCCCATCCCGCAGCATGTCGGCCAACCCTTCGGCGGGAAGGGGGCGGCTGAAGTAGTAGCCCTGCATCTGGTCACATCCCTGCGTCCGCAGCAGATCCACCTGTTCCGCCGTCTCGACGCCCTCCGCGGTGACGGTGAGGCCGAGCGCGTGCCCCAGCGCGATGATTGCGGTGGAGATCGCCGCGTCACCCGGGTCGCCGGTGATGTCGCGAATGAACGCGCGGTCGATCTTCAGCGTATCCAACGGGAAGTGCTTGAGGTAGCTGAACGACGAGTACCCGGTCCCGAAGTCGTCCACCGCCAGGTGCAGACCCATGGCGCGAAGCGCGTGCAGGCTGTCGGCGCCCTCCTTCTGGTGGTTCACCAGCACCGTCTCGGTCAGCTCCAGTCCCAGCCACCGGGCCTCAAGACCGGTCTCCCGAAGTATCCGCCCGACGCTCTCGGTCATCCCGCGCGTGAGCTGACGACTGGACAGGTTCACCACGACCCGGATTGGGGGGAACCCGGCGCGCTGCCAGTTCAGGTTTTGCATGCATGCCCGACGCATCACCCATTCGCCGATCGGCACGATCAGCCCGTTCTCCTCGGCCAGGGGGATGAACTCCGACGGCAGCAGCAGGCCAAGCTCGGGATGGCGCCAGCGCACGAGGGCCTCCGCCGCCGCCAGGGCGCCACTCGCGGTCTCCACGATGGGCTGGTAGTGAACCTCGAATTCCTCGCGCTCGAGCGCCCGGCGGAGCGCGTTCTCGAGGGTGAGGCGCTGGAGGGCGGTGGCATTCATGGAGCGCGAGTAGGTCTGGTAGCTGCTACCGCCCTGCTCCTTCGCCTTGTACATCGCGGTATCGGCGTGCATGAGCAACGTCTCGATGTCCTTCCCGTCGTAGGGATGGACCGCGATGCCGATCGAGGCGTTGACGAAGATCTCCCGGCCGTCGAGTCGGAAGGGATGCGCCAGGCTGGAGAGAATCCGGCGCGCGAGCTTGGCGGCGTCCTCGGGATCCTCCAGCCCGGGCAAGATCACCGTGAACTCGTCACCGCCCAGCCGGGCGACCTCCGGGTCGAGCGCGTGGCGGGCGACGGCGACCTCGTCCTCCCGCTCGCGGCAGGACGCCCTGAGGCGGGCCGCTACCTGCTGGAGGAGGTGGTCGCCGGCCTCGTGCCCCAGCGTATCGTTGATCCTGCTGAAGTGGTCGAGGTCGATGAAGAGCGCGGCCACCAGGCTCCCTCGCCGGCTCGCGGTGTCGAGCGCGTTCGCCAGACGCTCCTTGTAGGAGAGGCGGTTCGGCAGCCCGGTCAGGCTGTCGTAGTACGCCAGGGTACGCACCTGCTCCAGCATCCGCGCGTTCGCGAGGGCCACCGCGACCTGGTCCGCCAGGCGGCGGAGCTGCACGCGGGCGTCCTGCTCCGGCGTTGCCCCGACGCGCTCGGCCACGGAGATCACGCCGACGAGCTGCGCCTGATAGCGGAGCGGCAGCACGAAGTAGGCTCGGCCCGGCTCGGCGAGGGGCGAGAGATAAGGCGGCAGGTGACCGGCGACTGAAGGAAGGACCAGACTCGACCTGGTGCCGTCGAGCAGCTCCTGCACGTCGTCGGCCCGGAGATCCACCCGCACCTGGACACGCGTCCCAGTCATGCAGTCGCGAACCATGGTGGGCAGAGACCTGGCCCCGTCGGGCGTCATCAGCGTGACGCTCACGGCGGCGCAGGGATAGACGTCCGGCAGACGCTCCAGCAGGGTGCCCGCGATCTCCCCCGCGCTGGTCGCCGAGAGCACCGCCCGGTCGATCTCGGCGGCGGTCGCGAGGGCCTGGAACTGCCGGTCGAGCTGGGCCGCCATCGCGTTGAACGAGGCACCCAGCTCCTCGAACTCGTCCCGGCTGCGGATGGCGACCCGGCTGCCGAAGTCGCGGCCCGCGATCCGTCGTGTCCCCTCCTGGAGCTCGCGCATCGGGGCCAGACCTTGCCGGATGCGGTGCCCGCTCAGGATCAACACCAGCCCGGTGGAGATGAGCACGATCACGAGCAGCGTCTGGGTGAACCGCTGCACCGGCCCGAGCACGTCGACCTCGGAGCGGCCGAGCACGAGCGTCCAGGTGGGCGCCGAGAACACCTCGTCGAGGAGAATGGGCCACTCGGAGGAGACGTACGTCTCCGGCGCGTGGGTGAGGAGCGAGTCGCCTTCGGCACGGGCATCCAGGCCCAGGGTCTGGAACGCGGAATGCGCGCCGGCGATGGATCTCACCAGGACGCGGTTGGCGTCGTCCCGGACCGTGAGGATCGTTCCCGAGGAGATGAGGCTCTGGTCCGACGTGGCCCACAGGTAGTCGGTGTCGATCTCCCCTACCAGCAGGCCCTCGGTCCGCGCGGGCCCGGAGACCACGCTCCGAATCACATACATGCGACTCGCACCGGCCGCCACGTATCGCGCCAGGAGCAGCGGCAGTCCCTCGGCCAGGTCGGCGCTGTCGCGAAGACTCACGGTGGGGACGTCGGTCAGTGCGCCGACCAGCGGTACGCGGCGTCCGTTGCGACCAACGTATTCGAGCGCGGTGAACCGCCGCGAGGCGGACGGATCCAGCCTCGGCGCGTCCTCCGAGGACGGGTCCCGCAAGGCATCGGCGAACGCGGGGCTGGCCGCGACGTTCTTGAGAGTGGCGTCCACCATGAGGAGCCGCTCGAAGATCGCGGCGCCGAACGCCTTGCTGGCCTGATGGAGACTGGTCTCGCTCTGAGCGACGAGGTACCGCGTGACCTGGCGGTACGACAGGGTCGCGACCACAGCCGTCGGGAGGACGGTCGAGCCCACGAAGAGCAGCAGCAGGCGGCGACCGAACCTGCTCTTCAGCGGCCCGGGGTGGCGCGACGGATTCATGGGGCTCAGAGGTGAGGGCGCTGCCCTTGGGGCAATACTTATGCCCCTGAGCCTCGAGGCCTAGCCGACGCGGCGACAAGCACTTGGAGCGTTCGGAAAGGCATTGGTGACGGCGAGACGTCGCGTTCTGCCAGTCGCCCTCCGGAGGCATGAGGCGAACGGGTGCTCACTCCACGGGATCGAGCGCCGACCCCGCTCTCAGTCGGCTCCGCATCTCAGCCACTCGACCGGCATCCACCGAGCCGGACCGACCGCCGCGGCAGGCCGCGCCGCGGATACCGAGAACATCGGGGACCACGCCCAGGCGGGAGACTGCCTCGGGATCGAGACTCCCAGCCACGGCGAAGAGCAGGCCGGCGGCGCCGGCTCGCAGCGACAGCGCGGCTAACCCCTCGATCGAGAGATGGTCGAGCAGGGTGCGCCCGTCCTTCCGCCAGGTATCCACCAGGAAACCGGCCGCGCGGGCGGCGATCGCGGCGCGCATCACGTCTTCCGCCGGAGGGGTTCCGGCGAGACCGTAGTCCGCGTAGCCCACCGCGACGATCCCCGACCCGTTGGCGCTGGCGACTGCGGTCTCGAGCAATGCCGTGATCCGCTTGAGCGACCGGACCCCGGCGAAGCCGAGCTTCAGATAGACCGGCGCGATCCGTTCCCCGAGACGCACGCCGTCCAGTGCCGCGCGCAAGGTGTCGAGGTCGGCGCAGTCCCCCAGGGCCACGCTGAGCGGCACCGACGCAGGCGTGCGGGCGGCGATGGCGGAGAGCACGGCCGGGGTCACCCGGCCGAGTGATCCGCGCGCCGGCTCCTTGGCATCGATGATGTCGGCGCCGCCGGCCAGCGCCGCCGACACTTCCTCCGCGCTCCTCACGCTCACCAGCAACCGCATCACGACTCCCTTGTGAGATGCTAAGGCCCTGATATGTTAGGATTTATGAAGTTAGTCCGCGGCTGCGGCGGAGGGGAGGAGGCGTGACCCTGGAGGGCAAGGGGGTGGTGGTGACCGGCGGGTCTAGCGGGATCGGCCGGGCGATCGCGAAACGATGCGCCGCCGCGGGCGCGGACGTGTTGCTCACCTACCGCGCCAACCGCCCCGGGGCGGAAGACGCGGCGCCCGCTCGAAGCCATCTCCCGCGCCGCGTGCTGATGCAGCAGACCGACGTCGCGCGCGAGGAAGACATCGCCGCGCTGGCGCGATCGGCGCGAGAAGGCCTGGGTCGGGTGGACGTGTGGATCAACAATGCCGGCGCCGACATCCTCACCGGCGAGGCGGGGAAGCTCTCGCCTCGCGAGAAGCTCGAGCTCGTGCTCGCTGTGGACGTGCGCGGGACCGTGCTGGCCTCCTGGGAGGCCGCGAAGCTGATGCGGAACCAGGGGCCGGGCGGCGTCATCATCAACATGTCGTGGGACCACGTCACCCTCGGCATGGCGGGGGAAAATCCGGTGCTGTACTCGGTGGCGAAGGGCGCGGTGATGAGCTTCAGCAAGTCCTTCGCCCGCGAAGTGGCCCCTGACATCCGAGTCAACATTCTGGCCCCGGGCTTCATCGAGACCGCCTTCGGCAAGGACGCGACCCCCCGCTTCCGCGACGAGGTGATCGAGCAGACGCCGATGAAGCGATGGGGAACCCCCGACGACGTCGCCGCGGCGGCGGTCTTCCTCGCGTCCGACGACGCCCGGTTCATCACCGGGCAGATGATCATGGTGAACGGTGGAGTCGTGTAGCCGAACAGGAGCCAAGGAGCGGATATGCCTGCGACCAAAGAGCGCACGTACAATGAAACGGAGATCGCCGAGCGGCTGAAGGATCTCCCCGGATGGTATTTCGAGGACGGCTGGATCCGTCGGGTGTACAAGACCGACGGCTGGCCCACGACGCTGATGCTGGTGAATGCCGTCGGCTATCTGGCAGAGGCGGCCTACCACCATCCCGACCTGACGGTCACCTGGGGCCGGATCACGGTGAAGCTCCAGAATCACGCCGCCGGCGGCATCAGCGACAAAGACTTCGAGCTGGCGCGGAAGATCGAGGAGGTCGTGCTCTGGCGGCCTCAGGGCGGCGCGCTCGAGGGCACGCCGAACAAGTGGGTGCGTTCGGGGGACCCGCGGTAAGGCGGACAGGCGGTCCGGAGGTCCGGCGGTCCGACGGTCCGGCGATAGGCCTGGGCCGGCGGACCGGCAGGGTTTATGTCGTCGCCAGTTGAACCGCGAGACAGCGGACCGATCGACCGCCCGACCGCCCCACCACCTCACCGCCGCGTTCTTTTCGTCACCGGCAAGCTCGCCGAACCCGCGCTCCGGCGGGTGCTGGCGGAGATGCAGCCGCCATTCGAGGCCGAGGTCGCCGTCCTGCGGATCACGGTGGCCGCGCTCATGACGACGCCGTGGATCGCCAAGTTCCTCGAGGTGCCGCCCGGCACCGACCTGGTGCTGATCCCGGGCCTCTGCGAAGGCGACGTCGCGATCCTGCGGGAGAAGGTCGGCGTCGCGGTCGAGAAAGGGCCCAAGGACCTGCGCGAGATCCCCCGCTACTTCGGCCAGGCCTCCGCCGCCGCCGAGTACGGCGCCTACCGGATCGAGATCCTCGCCGAGATCAACAACGCACCCCGGCTCACTCGTCGCGAGGTCCTCGCGGCCGCGGAGTACTTCCGCGCCAACGGGGCGGACCTCATCGACGTCGGCTGTACGCCGGGACTTCCCTTCCCCGAGCTGGGCGACGTGGTGCGGGATCTCCGCACCGCGGGCATGCGGGTCAGCATCGACAGCTTCGATCCGGACGAGATCAGGACCGCGGTGGCCGCGGGGGCAGAGATGGTGCTCAGCCTCAACCGCTCGAACATCGAGGTCGGACGCGAGCTGCGCGGGACCGGCGCCACCGCCGTGGTGATCCCCGGGCTGGGCGAGGGACTCGACACTCTCGAACCGAGCATCAAGGCACTGGAGGCCTGGGGCGTGCCCTACCTGCTCGACCCGATCATCGAGCCGATCGGGTTCGGATTCATGGCCTCGCTCGAGCGGTACGCCGAGGTGCGGCGTCGCTATCCGGACGCGGGGCAGATGATGGGCATCGGCAACATCACCGAGCTGACCAGCGCCGACACTACGGGCGTGAACGCGCTCCTGATCGCCATCTGCGAAGAGCTCGGCGTGCGCGCCGTGCTGACCACCGAGGTCATCCCCTGGGCCCGGGGCGCGGTGAAGGAGATCGACATCGCCCGGCGCCTCATGCACCATGCGGTCGCCCACCGCACCATCCCCAAGGGCGTGGACGACCGGCTCGTCACCGTGAAGGACCCCGAGATCCTGGAGTGGGATGAAGCGGAGCTGCGCCGGCTCCACGAGGCGGTCACCGACCCCAACTTCCGGATCTTCACCGACCGCACCACGATCACCGTGTTCAACGACTCGATCTTCGTCCGGGGCGACGACATCCAGCAGATCTTCTCGCAGCTCGGCGTGGACGAGGCGACCCACGCGTTCTACCTCGGGCGGGAGCTGATGAAGGCCAAGCTCGCGATCACGCTGGGCAAGACCTACCGCCAGGAGGGCGCGCTGGCCTGGGGCTATCTGACGCCGCCGGACGACGTCAAATCCGAGCACGTGAAGCTCACGGCACGGCGCAAGCGAGCCGGGAACGACGAGACCGCGGGCCGGCGCGGCGGCGCGGAATGAGCGGCGCTCCACCGCTGGTGGAGCCGCTCGAGGGACTGGGAGACCCCGCCGATGTGGCGGCACGGTTCCTGGACCTGCCCTGGCTTCTTCTGCTTGACAGTGCGTCCGCGGGCAGCGGCGTGCCCGACGGTCGGGCGCTGGGTCGCTATTCCTTCCTCTCGGCGGACCCCACGGCCATCGTGCGGAGCAAGGGAAACGCGGTCCAGGTGCTCGAGGGCGGAGCTTGGCGCGAGACCGCCGGCGACGCGCTGGAGGTCGCGCGCGGGTGGCTGCGGGAGATGGGGTCGGGCGCCACGCCGGGTCTGCCTCCGTTCCAATGCGGCGTCGCCGGCTACATCGGCTACGACTATGGTGCGGTGCTGGAGCACCTTCCCCCGACGCGGTACGACGACCTCGCCCTGCCCGATGTCGTGCTCGGCCGCTACGACTGGGTGATCGCCTGGGACCAGCAGGCCGGCGCCGCCTGGCTCGTCTCACGGGGCGGACCGGAGCGTCGCCGCATGGTGCTGGAGCGTCTGGCATCGGCGGAGGCGCGGTCGGCGCGTCACGCGCCCGCTGGGGAGCCATGGCCGCGAGGCGGCGCCGCCCCCGCCTACGCCTCCGACGCCGCGGCGGGCATCGGGCTCCGCTCCACCTTCACCCACCGCGGCTACCTGAACGCCGTGGCGAAGGTCCGCGAGTACATCGTCGCGGGCGACATCTTCCAGGCCAACCTGTCCCAGCGCTTCCAGGCGCCGCTGCGGGAGCAGCCGTTCGACCTGTACCGCCGGCTGCGCCGCCGGAACCCGGCGCCTTTCGCGGCCTACCTCGCTTTCGACGACGTGACGGTGCTCAGCGCCTCACCCGAGCGCTTCCTCCGGCTGGATCCGGACGGGCAGGTCGAGACCAGACCGATCAAGGGTACGCGACCCCGGGGCCTCGGCCCGATGCACGACGCGGCGCTGGGTCGCGCCCTGGCGGAGAGC
>DATLHD010000020.1:0-16236 GCA_035540075.1 Gemmatimonadales bacterium | reverse complement strand
CGCGATTGGTGTGACCGCGAAAGTGGAGGCGGGCGACCGTCTCCTGTCCGGTGTAGCAGCCCTTGGTGTAGGATACCCCCCCGATCTCGTCGTAGCGCACTTCCTGGGGCAGGGTCTTCTCGTCGATCTCGGCGCCCAGCGTGGGCCAGCCGGCCAGGATGCGGGCGGCGTGGAGGTCGTCCGCGTCGCCGCGGAGCGCCCCCGCGAGCTGAAGCCGGCGGGCCGCGCTCTCGACCTCCGCCGTCGCGCCGGCGACCAGTGCGACGAACGGCGCGCCCTCGGGCGCGAGCGCCACCAGGAGGGGGCCTCGCTCCACCACCCGCCCCGCGGTATCCGGGGCGCCGATGCCGGACTGGGCCAGCGTGTGGAAACCGTGGTCGCCCAGGATCCAGGCGATGGCCGACCCATCGGTCGCATCGTCCGCCAGGGCGAGCCGGGGCGGGAGACCGCGCTGGAAGATGGTCTGGACCGACTCGCGGCCGCCCGCCGGCGCTACCAGCGTGAGCGCCGGGCCGTGGCGCGCGATCCACGCGTCGGTCACGATCATGCCCTTCGGCGTGAGCATCGCGCCGTAGACCAGGCTCTCGTCGCCGGGCGTCTCCAGATCGTTGGTGAAGAGCCCCTGCAGGCAGGCGAGCGTGCCGGGGCCGGTGACGCGAAAGACCGCCGGATGATCCACCACCACGGCCGACGCACGGCGCGCCTGCTCGAGGCGGTCGCGGTCGAGAGTCAGATCCACGTCACCCATTGGACCAGGGAAGGTCGCGCGGCGACCGGCCGACGAAGTCACGCCACACCACGTCACTCGCCGTGAGCGCGTCCTCGGCGTGCGAGGTGGTGAGCATCGCGCAGCGCAGGCCGGCCGCGCGCGCGGCGGCCAAGCCGGGCAGGGAGTCCTCCACCACGACGCACCGTCCCGCGGCCAGCCCCAGCGCCTCGCGGGCGCGGTTGAAGCCCTGCGGATCGGGCTTGCAGGCGCTCACATCCTCCGCCGAGACGATCTCGCCGAAGTGCCGTCGCAGCCCGGCGAGCTCGAGCACCAGCTCGATCTCCCGCCGGAGCGCGCCGGAGACGATGGCGAGCCGATGGCCTTCGTCCGCGGCGGCGGCGACGAACTCGGCCGCGCCCGGCACCAGGCGCATGTCCGCGCCGATCGCCTGGAAGTAGTGCTCGTTCTTCCGCTCGATGGCCTCCGTGAGGCGCCCGGGCTTCACCTCGTCACCCCCGCGGGCGAAGGTGAAGCGGAAGCACTCGCGGTCGTCGAAGCCGAGGTACTCCCGGTAGTAGGTCTCGCGATCGAGCGGGTAGCCATACTCGGCGAGCGTCGCGATCAGCGCCTCGCAATGCTGTGGCTCGTCGTCGATGATCACACCGTTGAAGTCGAACAGGATGGCGGAAGGCATGTCTCCTTAGAGATAACAGCTAGGGGCGGGAAACGTGAGCCGCGTAGCTCCAATCCAGCAGCTCGACCGGGTGCGCCACCCGAGTGTCGAGCCCGGCCGCGAGCAGGCCGGCCCCGATCTGCATCAGGCAGCCGGGATTCCCCGTCGCCAGGATGGCGGGACGTGGGTCGGCGGCCGCGATGGCCTCGATCTTGGCGGCGAGGACGGCGCGGGCCATGCCGGGCTGCAGGACCGAGTAGATGCCCGCGCTGCCGCAGCAGTGGTCATGACCGGGCAGCAGCTGGAGCCGGAGGCCGGGGACCGCGCGGAGCACGGCGAGCGGCGCCTCATGCACCCGCTGTGCATGCTGCAGGTGGCAGGGCGCGTCGTAGGCCACGTCCAGCTCCAGAGGAGCGCCCGGCTTCGGCCCCGCCGCGGCAAGGAGTTCGCTCACGTCGCGAACCTTCTCCGCCAGACCTGAGGCGACTTCGTCGTGGAGCAGATGGCCGTATTCCTTGAGCAGCGCGCCGCAGCCCGCGCTGTTGGTGACGACGTAGTCGGCCGTGTCGGCCAGGGCAGCGACGTTCAGGCGGGCGAGGGCGACGGCGGCGTCGCGGTCACCGGCGTGCTCGTGCAGCGCCCCGCAGCAGGTCTGGCCGTCGACCTCGACCACTCGGTAGCCGTTGTGCTCGAGGGTTCTGCGCGTGGCGTCGTGGACGTGGCGGAAGAGCGTGTCCATGACGCAGCCGCGGAACAGGGCCACGGTGGGCCTGTCATCCTCAGCGGCGGTCGATGCACGGTGAGAAGATCCCTCGCTCCGCTCGGGATGACAGCGGGACGCCGCGAGCATCCCCATCCCGAATCCGACTCTCCCCCCGCCCGCCAGCGCCCGCGCGATCCCGGTCGCCCGGAACGCGCGCGCCGCCATGAAGAGTGGCCGCCAGAGCGACCGGTGCCGGAACACTCCCAGCATCGCGCGCGCGAGCGGGGGGAGCCCTCTCGCCTGGTAGAGCCGCTCCCGCGCCGCCTCCAGCCCGCGGCCGTAAGCCACGCCCGACGGGCACACCGGCTCGCATCCCCGACAGCCAAGGCACGCGTCCAGGTGCTGCACTAGCGCGTCATCCTCCGGCCCGAACTCTCCGCGCTCCAGCGCGCGCATAAGCACGATGCGGCCGCGGGGACTATCGGATTCATCACCGGTGGCCAGGTAGGTAGGGCAGGCGGGGAGACAGAAGCCGCAGTGGACGCATGGCTGGAGCGGGTCGGCGGTCGGGCGGTCGGGCGGTCGAGCGGTCGGTGCCGACAATGCTGCGACTCGATTGGACTCGACCGCCTGATCGTCTGACCGCCCGACCGCCTTCACTCCACTCCCTCCAGCGCGACGCTCAGCGAGTGCCCCGGATCGAAGCTGTCCCGCAGCCGGCCGACGAGCTGGCCCACGCCCTCGCGGTAGGCGCCGAAGTGACCCAGGGCGCGGCGGAGTGCCCACGGCGCCCGCTCCAGGGTCATCGGGATCTCGCGCGAGGCGGCCAGCCGGCGGAGAGCGCGGAGGCGCTCCACCGGGGCGTCGCCGGTCCAGCGGATCATCCCGGAGCCGGCGCCCGCGCTCACCAGTCCCTCGTCGAGGTCGTGGGCCAGGAGGTCGATCGCCTCGTCGACGCCGTCGCCCAGGACGCCCAGGCGCAGTGTGATGGGCCCGCCGAGGCTGCCACGAGCGACCAATCCCCAGAAGGCCGCGGTGCGGTCGGCGGGGAGCGGCTGCCAGGCCAGGTCGCCCACCGCGCTCAGCCGCCGCACCTCGGCCTGCACCGCGGCGTCGGTCCCCACGAATCGCGCCGCGAGGGTCCAGTCCGGCTCCGCCGCGAGCGCGGGAGAGAGGAGCTCGAGCGTGGCCGGCAGGAGCTGGGCGACCACCACGTCGCGGGCGGCGGACGTGAGATCATCGCGTGGCCCGCGCGCGATCACGGTGACATCGGCGCGCGGCAGGGCCCGGAGCCTGAGATGCACGTCGGCGATGATGCCGAACCCGCCGAAGCCGCCCACCTGCAGCTTGGTGAGGTCGTAGCCGGCCACGTTCTTGACCACCCGCCCGCCGGCGCGTACCAGCCGCCCGTCGCCGGTCGCGACGGTGCAGCCAAGCACGTGATCGCGCACCGGGCCGAAGCCATAACGCAGCGGGCCGGCGGTGCCGGTCGCCAGCACCGAGCCGAGGCTCCGCTCCGGCCGGCCCGGCGGATCGAGGCCGAGCCACATCCCTTCGTCGGCGAGCCGCCGCCGCAACGCCTCCATCGGCGTGCCCGCCTGGACGGTGGCCACCAGGTCGGCGGGACTCACCGAGAGCACGCGATCGAGCGCGCGGGTGCTCACCGCGAGATCGGCCGGGGCGTCGGCAGGGAGCCAGGTGCCGTGTCCCTCGACCCTGATCTTCCAGCCCTCGTCGTGCGCCAGTCGGCACACCAGCGAGAGCGCGTCGGCCGAGTCCGGCGTCGCGCGGGGGAGCCCGGCGGAATCGCGCTCCACTCCGCCGGTGCCGAGCAGCGCGCGCAGGCGGCCGAAGACGACGTCGCTCATCGGCCGGCCGGCGTCGCCCGCCACTCGCGGCAGGCGTGGACCGGCACCACCTTGCCGGGATTCGCCCGCTCCTCGGGATCGAAGGCCAGACGGACCGCGCGCATGGCCGCGAGGGTGTCGGGGTCGAAGATGAGCGGCATGTAGTCGATCTTGTCCGAGCCCACACCGTGCTCGCCGGTGATGCTGCCACCGGCATCCACGCAGGCGGCCATGATCTCGCGGCAGGCCAGGTGCACCCGTCCGGCGAGATCCGCGTCGCGCCGGTCGAAGCTGATGTTCGGGTGGAGATTGCCGTCCCCGGCATGGAAGACGTTGCTGATGGAGAGCCCGTGACGGTTCCGGATCTCCTCGATCCGGTCCATGATGTCGGGCAGGGCGGAGCGGGGGACCACCGCGTCCTGGACCGCCAGATCGGGCGCGATCCGCCCCATCGCGCCGAAGGCCTTCTTCCGTCCCTGCCACAGCCGTGCGCGATCGGCCGGCGTGGAGGCGCTCCGCACCTCGCGAGCGCCGCGCTCCCGCAGGATCTCGATCACCGTGCGCGACTCCGCCTCCACCGCATCGGGACCGCCATCGACCTCCACCAGCAGCACCGCCGCCGCGTCGGTGGGATAGCCCGCCGCGTAAATCGAGGCTTCGACCGCCTGCACGCACGCCTGGTCCATCATCTCCAGCGCGGCGGGCACGATGCCGGTCCGGATGATCGCGGAGACGGCCTCGCTCGCGGAGCGGACGGTCGAGAAGTCGGCGAGCATGGTACGCACACTCGCTGGAATCGGCTCCAGGCGCACCACGATCTCGGTGGCGATGCCGAACATCCCCTCGCTGCCCACGAAGAGCCCGACGAGGTCGGGTCCCCAGGGCTCGCCCTGGCTGGAGCCGAGCCGAACGACCGAAGCATCGGGGAGCACGACCTCGAGCTCCACCACGTGATTGGTAGTGACGCCGTACTTGAGGCAGTGCGGCCCGCCGGCGTTCTCCGCCACGTTGCCGCCCACGGTGCAGGCGGCCTGGCTGGAGGGATCGGGCACGTACTGGAGCCCATGCGGCAGCGCGGCCTCAGATAGCCTGGCGTTCACGACGCCGGGCTGAAGCGTCGCCCGCCGGCGGACGGGATTCACCTCGAGGATCCGGTTCATCCGGGTCAGGGCGACCAGGACCGCGTCCGGGTCCGCCACCGCGCCGCCGGAGAGCCCGGTGCCGGCACCCCGGGCGACGAACGGCGTCGCCGTGAGGTGCAGCAGCCGCGCGATCGCCCGGACCTCGACCGAGGATCCCGGCATCACGACGACGCCGGGGAAACTCTCGCGTGTGGGAAGGCCGTCCATGGTGTAGGTCGCGAGCTCGGCCCGACGGTGGCGCACCCATCGCGAGCCGACGATGTCGCCCAGCGCGGCAATGAGCTCCGGCCTCATGACTCGGTGATCACGTCCGGGCGGGCGCCACCGCGGCCGTTGGTGTGCGCCCGGCGGTGCACCCGGAGCGCCGACTCGACCCCCGCCGTGAGGATCGGAATGAGCATGAGGAGCGCGTGGACCCGCCGCGCGGTCGAGCGCTCGACCAGGAGGCGCTGCTTTACGCCCGGGTCGCAGTCGAGCGCGGCGGCTACGTGGAACGAGAGTGCGAGCGCCTCGTCCGGCAGGCTGGGATCCTCGGGCTCGATATCGTTGAGCTGGCGGAGGAGGGCGTAGTAGCCGCTGAACAGCTCCCGCAGACGGGCGGGAGACTCGTCCCCCGGCGTGGTGCCGGGCTGGTCCTCGAAGGTCTGCACCATGCCCACATAGTACGGCGCGCCCTCGACCACCGGCGCCGTCAGGACGAAGCGCTCACCGCCGAAGACGATGATGTTGGCGCGGCCGTCGGGCAGCTCCTGGTTGACCCGGACCTCAGCGATGCAGCCCACCGTGCCCGGCTCGGGCATCACGTCGTCCTTCCCCGCCGGCGTGATCCCGAAGCGCCGATCTCCCGCCAGGCAGTCCGCCAGCATCTTCCGGTAGCGTGGCTCGAAGATGTGGAGCGGGAGCGGCGTACCGGGGAAGAGGACGACGGAGAGGGGGAAGATGGGTAGCCGGAAGGGCATGGCTGGGAATCTAGGCGGTACCACAGCATCGCGCCGCAGACGGTCCCGCACCGCCACACACGGTACCGCACCGCCTCACCCGCACCGCCCGGCGGCACCCCACCTTCACCGCACCCTACCCCGGCGGTCAGGCGGACAGAAAATTGAGCGAGGGATCTCCTCGGCGGTCCTCAGAGACCGTTCGGGAAGATCCCTCGCGTTGCTCGGGATGACAGGCATGGTTGTTCCGCCTGTCCGCCGGGTGCTGCGAGGTGGGGCGGGTACCGCCCTACCGCCCTACCGCCTCACGCCGCTCCCCAGTACCCCCGCAGCGCTCTCACGTCCGGGCTGTCGCGCAGCTTCTCGAACGCGCGCTCGCGGATCTGGCGGATGCGCTCGCGGGTGACGCCGAGAAGGGCGCCGATCTTCTCGAGGGTCAGGGCCTCGGAGCCTTCCTCGAGGCCGTAGTAGAGGGAGAGGATCTTGCGCTCGCGCGGGGTGAGATGGCGCTGGAAGAGCTTGTCGATGAACTCGCGCTGGAGTCGGGCGTCGGTCATCTCCTCGATCTCGACCTGGCCGTTGCCCGCGACCCGCTCGCCGAAGGTGCTCGCGCCGCGGTCCTGCCGCTCGACTGGGGCATCCAGCGAGACCTCGGTCGAGGTCATCCGCCGGGCGGCGCGGATGCTGTCCGGCGTGTCGTTGAGCGCGATCGCGATTTCCTCGTCGGTCGGCTCGCGGCCCAGCTCCTGGGCCAGGAAGCTCTGCGCCCGCGCCATTCGCACCAGGGCGGAGTTCTGGTTGAGCGGGATCCGCACACTCCGGGTCTGCTCGGCCAGCGCCTTGAGCACCGCCTGGCGCACCCACCACACCGCATAGGAGATGAATTTGACGCCGTGGTCGGGATCGAACTTCCGCACCGCCTTCAGCAGCCCTTCGTTCCCGATCGCCACCAGCTCGGAGAGATCGAGGCCGTGTCCCTGGTACTTCTTCACGTAGGAGATCACGAACCGGAGGTTCGCCGTCACCAGCCGCTCGGCGGCGATCTCGTCACCCGCGAGCGCGCGGCGCGCGAGCCGCTTTTCCTCCTCGGGGTCGGTGATCATGGGGAGCTTCTGAATGTCGAGGAGATATTGGTCGAAGGATCCGGACGGGCTGGACCTGAGCAAGGCGCGAGCTTTCCCAGTACGGACGTGGGCCATAATCACCCTCGAAGGAGATTGCCGGGACTGCAGTGCTGTTGTGGGTTTCCAAGTGGCGGAAAGGTGAGACCAATATAGGGTTAACCTGAAGGAGGGTCAAGCAAGTACACATTTCCACATCACAAATTGTTTGTGGACAACCGGTTGGTCGCTTTGTCCACTCGCGGCCCCGATTTTCCACGGCCGCCGCCGAGTGTTGAAAGCGCAAGCTGTTGCAGTGCTGGGACTTATGAAATGGCCCGAAGGGCAGCCCTGATCGCCGGCTCCGCGGCCTCGGTGGTCCACTCGGGTCCCGGACCCATCGTTCCCAGACCTCGCGGTAGGGCGAAACGGATCCCCCCCGCCCGATTCTTCTTGTCGCTCGCCATCGCGGCCATGATGCGCTCTTCGCCCACCGGCTCCCGCACCCGGGTGGGCAAGCCAAGCTGCTCGAGCAGCGCCGCCAGCCGCGCGCCCGCCTCGGGCGTTGCGAGCCCGAGTCCCGTCGCCAGTGCCGCCTCCGCCACGAGGCCGAGGCCCACGGCCTCGCCATGCGGCAGCCGGAATTCGGTAGCTTGCTCCAGCGCGTGTGCCACGGTGTGGCCGGCGTTCAGGATCGCGCGGCGGCCCGCCTCGCGCTCGTCTTCACCAACGACGTCCGCCTTGATCTCGACGCTCCGCCGCACCAGGTGCTCGAGGGTCGCGGGATCCCGCCGGACGAGCGCGTCCGCACTGGTCTCGATCCAGCCGAAATACTCGCGGTCCGCGATCAACCCGTGCTTCACCGCCTCCGCGAGCCCCGCGCGGTATTCGCGGTCCGGCAGGGTGGCGAGCACCAGCGGGTCCGCTACCACTGCGACCGGCGGATGGAAGGCGCCGATGAGGTTCTTGCCCTGGGGGGTGTCCACTCCGGTCTTGCCGCCCACCGAGGCGTCCAGCATCGCGAGCAAGGTGGTCGGTACCTGAATGAATGGGATGCCGCGCATGTAGGTCGCGGCGACGAATCCCGCGAGGTCGCCGGCGACGCCACCGCCCAGCGCCACGAGCGCGCTGTCTCGGCCGAAGCCCAGACGCAGCAGCTCGTCGGTGAGCCGGCTCCAGGTCTCCCGCGTCTTGCTCCGCTCGCCCTCCGGGAAGGTGAGGGCCGTCCCCTCCCATCGGGCGTCCGGGAGCCGGCCTTCGCGCAGCAGGCGATACACCGATTCGTCGGCGACGAGCGCGACTCGCCGGCGCGCCAGGTGTCGCTCCACCAGGTCGCCCAGCTGCGCGAGCACGCCGGGCTCCACGTACACCGGGTAGCTCCCCAGCGCGTGGCGCACGCTGACCGAGGTCACCAGGTCATGTCTCCCACGCCGCCGCGATGATTGGCGAGGCGCGCGAGGGTGAAGAGAAGGTCGGAGAGCCGGTTGAGGTAGACCAGGATCTCCGCGGGGACGTCTGCCTCGCGCGCCAGGCGGACGGCGCTTCGCTCCGCGCGGCGGCAGACGGTGCGCGCGAGATGTAGCGCGGCCGCCTTCGGCGTCCCGCCGGGCAGCACGAAGGCGCGGAGCGGCGGGAGCTCTCCTTCGGCGTCGTCCATCACCCGCTCGAACGCTTCCACCCGTTCCGGTGGGAGCACCGCTTTGGCGATCGCCTTCGCCACCTTCTCCGGCTCCGGCGTCGCCAGCCGTCCGCCGATGGCGAACAGGTCGCGCTGGACGCCGTCGAGCAGCTGGTCGAACAGCTCCGTCGGCGCGGTGGCGCGCGCGACGCCGATCGCCGAGTTGAGCTCGTCCACGTCGCCGTACGCGGAGGTCCGCGGATGGTCCTTGCTCACCCGTCCGCCGCCGAACAGCGCGGTCTCGCCGGTGTCGCCGGTCCTGGTGTAGATCTTCACCCGCACACTCCTTCCACTTCGGCCGCCGCGACCACCACGTTGCCCGCGGGCTGGATGATCCCCCACACGACGCGGCCGTCGCGGACGTTGACCTGCTCCATCCAGATATTGTCCCTGGCATAGGCGATGTCGCTGATGGGCTGCAGCCGACGCCAGTAGACCGGCCGGCCGATCGGCCCGAAGGCGTCGAGCCGGCCGCCGATCGAGGCGAGCACGGTGGGGCGGAAGATCTCCTGGCGCCAGGTCCCCGCGCTGTCCCACACCATCACGCCGGTCGTGACCAGGGTATCGCGCCCGCCGAGGACGCGGCGCTGGCGGAGGGAGACGGCGTACCGGATCCGCCCCTCGCCGGCGCGGAAGGGAATGACGTCGGCGGCGCTCAGATCGGCCAGGGTGTTGACCTCGATCTGCTCGGAGTGGAGTGGCCGCGCCTGGAGATCGGGATACTCGGCGGTGAGGGCGGAGTCGAGGTAGGCCGACGTGCGGCCGATGAGCTGGTCCACCAGCTCCGGCGACGGCTCCGCGAGCGGCTCGCGCCGGACCAGTCCGCGCTCGCGCCGGCCGGCCTGGTCGGCGGCGAGGAAGGTACCGAGCACCGGACCGCGGAGCGGCGGGTCGCCCGATACGGAGTCGGGTTGGACCAAAAGCTCGAGCCGGGCGCCGCGGGTGTCGTCGGTGCAGCGGTTGCCGCGCAGCAGGAGCGCCGACAGCGAGACGTCGGTGTGGCCCAATGGAGAGCCGACCAAGGCGCGAGCGACACTGGGGCCCCGACCGAGAGGTACGGAGTCCTGGCGGCGGAGGTTGGACCAGAGGTCGCCCTCGCCGCTGGTCAGCTCGGGCCGGAAACGGGTCGCCAGGGCGCGGATCAGCAGTGTGTCGCTGGAGAGCAGGTGGACCGCGGTGCCGGTCCCCTCGCCCACGAGGCTGCCCACCAGTCGGCCGGCGCTGTCCACCCGGACATCGCTCGCGAGCGGCATGGAGTCGAGCGGTGTCGGCGCTCGCGCCGGCAGGGGGCCGGTCTCGGCCCGCATGCCGCACGCGAGCACGCCGGCGACCAGCAGGCTGGAGGCGACGGTGCAGCGTGACATGGCGCCCAATGTGACCGGGGCAGAGCGGGTGGGGAAGGGTGCCGCTCGCATATTAGATTTATACACTTTGCCCGGAACCTGGGCTCACCTCAGCGGCTGGAGCGGCAGTGACGGAGCTGGACATCAAGGACATCACGATCATCGGCGGCGGGCCTACCGGCCTGTTCGCGGCGTTCTATGCCGGCATGCGCGCCGCGTCCGCCCGCATCATCGACGCGCTCCCCGCCCTCGGCGGCCAGCTCCTCGCGCTCTATCCGGAGAAATACATCTTCGACGTCGCCGGCTTCCCCAAGGTGCTCGCGAAGGACCTGGTGCGGGACATGGTGGCCCAGGGTCTCCAGTTCGGCGCGACCACCCATCTGGGCGAGGTGGTGACCGGACTTCGGCGGGTCGAAGATGACGGCGTCGGCTACTTCGTGCTCCAGACGTCGGAGGCGGATTACGCCTCGCGCACCATCGTGATCGCGGCCGGCATCGGCGCGTTCGAGGCCCGCCGGCTGGGCATCGAGGACGAGGACCGGTTCGAGGAGAAGGGTCTGTACTTCAAGGTGCTCGATCCCCGTCAGTTCGAAGGCAAGCGGGTGCTGCTGGTCGGCGGCGGCGACTCGGCGTTCGACTGGGCGGTGAATCTCCAGGGCGTGGCGCAGTGGGTAATGCTGATTCACCGGCGCGACGGGTTCCGGGCCCACCAGGCGACCATCAACCAGGTGCAGGATCTGCACCGGGAGGGCCGCTGCGAGCTGCGGACCTTCTGGGAGGTGAAGACGCTCCACGGCAACGGGAAGGTCGAGGCGGTGACGATCCGCAACAGTAAGACGAAGGAGGAGGAGACCTTCGACGTCGACGCTGTGATCCCGCTGCTCGGCTTCCACTCCGACCTGGGCGCCATCAAGGCGTGGGGCCTCGACACCGAGAAGGCCGACATCAAGGTCAACCAGACGATGGAGACCAACGTCACCGGCATCTACGCCGCTGGCGACATCACCAGCTATCCCGGCAAGCTCAAGCTGATCGCCACCGGTGCCGCGGAGGCATGCATCGCGGTGAACAACGCGGTCCACTACATCAATCCGAAGGCGAAGGTGAACCCCGGGCACAGCTCGAACCTGGCCATCTTCGGGCAGTCGGAGTGAGGCGAACCTGACTGTCATCCTGAGGAGCAAAGCGACGAGGGATCCTCTGACCCGGGGTTCGACGACCGGTTGGGAAGATTCCTCGCTTCGCTCGGAATGACAGAGGAGGCTCGGTCCGCCTTACCGCCTTACCGCTCACACCATCTTCGGCCGCACGAAGAACCGCAGCTCCCCCGCCCCCTGCTCCAGCCGGTCCAGCTGGAATCCCATCACCCCGCTCTTCGGGAAATCCATCCGCACGCTCGACGCCGAGCCGCCGAGGAGGATGGCGGCGAGCTCCTCCATCCAAGGGGAATGCCCCACCATGGCGACGATCGCATTGCCGGGTTGATCCCCGACGTGGTCCTGGAGGCGGATGAGGTCGGGATCCTCGGCCAGGGGCTCACAGGGAACGGGCGGCGGGGCCACGCGAGCGACTTCCGCCAGGATGGCGGCGGTCTGCGCTGCACGGGTCCACGGACTGGTGAGCACCAGCGTCGGCGCGAGATCGCGCTTCCGCAGCCACCGGCTCACCTCGCTCTGGACCTTGCGACCTTTGTCGCTCAGCGGGCGATCGCGATCGTCGGGCCACTGCGCGGCATCGCGCGCCCCGGCGTCGGCGTGGCGGTTCAGGAGGAGAAGCATCAGGAAGGCCTCGGAAGCGGGAAGAGGGAAAAGTGAAAGGGGAACGGGGGGTACGTCAAACGTCTCTTCCCGTTCCCCACTTCCCACTTCCCGCCCGACGCACCTCACTTCCCCCGCGCCATCTCCACCACCACGCTGTCGATCGCCGCGAGCACCGCGCGGGAAGGCTGCGCGTGGTGATTCACCTCGACCGCGAAGGTAAGGGCCCGGCCGTCAGGGCGCTCGATGTAGCCGGCCAGCGTGTTCACTCCGCCGATGCTGCCGGTCTTGGCGCGGACCCGGCCTTCGAGCGGCGTGCCCACGAAGCGAGTGCGCAGGTTGCCCGTTCCGCCCGACTGCGGCAGCCCCGGCGCGAAGGTGGCATAGCGCGGGTGCGCACGGATGTAGCGCAGCAGCTGGGTAAAGGCGAGGGGCGAGATCAGGTTGGCGCTGGACAGCCCGGAGCCGTCAGAGAGATCGAACTCGGTCGAGTCGATCCGCACCGAATCGATCAGGAACCGGCGCTCGATCCGGATACCCTCGACCCAGGAGCCGGCACGCCCGAAGCGCTTGCCCAGCTGCTTGAGCAGCATCTCGGCGAAGAGGTTCTGACTGGTGTTGAGGATCGGGAAAACCCAGTCGCGCACCGGGCGCGAGACGGTCTCCGCCAGCGGAGGCCGGGCGCGCGTCTCCGCGTAGAGTGCCGAGTCGGCGGTCGAGCGGGTGGTCCCCGTGACGGCGATCCCCGCGTCGGCCAGCGCCTGCCGGAGCGCCCGGGCCGCGAAGAGGTTCGGGTCGCTCACCGCGAAGTACTCCGTGCGCGGCGAGCGGTCGATCGCGACAGTCCCTTCGGCCCAGACCTGGGCGGTCCCGGGTTGCCGGAAGAAGCGGTCGCCGATGTCGGTCTCCCCGCCTGCCGGCACCGTGACCGTCCGGTTCTCGAACGCGATGTCGCCCAGGTCGGGCCACATGCTGATGAGCGCGGGAGCGCCCACCCGGATGCCCGGCTGCCAGCGGAAGTCGAGGCTGTTGTCGTTGAACGAGAGTCCGGTGACCGGCGCGGCGTACCACCAGTTGAGATCGAACAGCTCCCATCCCGGATGCACCGACGCCGCCTCGAACCAGCTGCCGTCGCCCACGACGTCACCCTGGACCTGCCCGACACCCCGCGCCTTGAGGGCGTCGGCGAGCACCCTGAGCCGGGCGAACGGGTCCTTGTCGCACACACCTTGCGCCAAGGTGTCCGTGGCGTAGCACCGTCGGCTGAAGGTGGGGTCGCCACGCCCGTAGAGCACCAGGTCGCCCCGCAGCACACCGCCGACGACCGGTCCCGCGGCGTAGACGCTGGTGCGCACCGCGAGATCGGGCGGCAGCAGCGCGGAGGCGACCGCGGTCACGACCAGCTTGGTGTTGCTCGCGGGCGTGAAGAGCCGATGCTCGTTTCTGCCGTAGAGCAGCTTGCCTTTGTGGTCCACCACCGCCACGCCCCACAGGCTCTTGTCGAACGGCTGGGTGTCGAGCCGGCGGTTCAGCCGCTTCTCGAGGGACTGCGCGTGCAGCGCGGAGGCGGGAAACGCAGGCGCGAGGGCGAGTACGCCGATGAGCAGGGCACGCAGGACGCTCGTCACCCTGAGCGCGGCGAAGGGGCCCATTTCCGTTCGGGAGTCCAGGTTCATGATCTCGTGGTCGAGGAGGAATGCGCGGCGTGTCGCCGGGGAAGGTCAGGTCGGCCCGCTGGGGAGGACAGCCGAAGCCCGGTCGAGATGTGGAGCGCCGCTCGTTCGCGGGAGCCGGGCGAAGGCAACAGTGGCCCGGGCCGTGCGTCATCCAACGGGCCGCCCGGGACGGCAGATACGGTTGCTTTCTACCCGTAACTCGGTCAAACTACCGGGCTTACAACATGGCGTCAATTCCACGGGGAGTCTCGATGAGGGCAGCCGTCGCGGGTGTCTGCGGGTTGCTCTCGCCCTTCCTGCTGGCGGTGACGCTTCAGGCGCAGGAGCCCGAGATTGTCGTGCGCGAGCTCCACTTCGTGGGGAACAAGTCCATCCCGGACGAAGTCCTCCGGGCCGGCATCGTCACCACCACCTCCAGCTGGTTCGCCAGCTTTGCCCTGGTCCGGTGGATCGGACTGGGTGAGAAGCGCTACTTCGACGAGGAGGAGTTCAGGCGCGACGTCATCCGGCTTCACGTCCTCTACCGCCGCAGCGGCTTCCCCAATGCAGTGGTGGACACGGCCGTGCGACGTGAGCCGGGCAATATCTTCATCAAGTTCCTCATCACCGAAGGCGCGCCGATGGTGACGACCCAGGTCCGGGTCACCGGCATCGACTCGCTTCCTGCCTGGCTCCGGAACATCGCGACGCTCGACCTCCCGCTCCAGGTGGGCGACCCCTTCAATCGCTATCTCATGCAGCAGAGCGCCGACTCGATCGAGCGGCGGCTGCGGGACCGGGGCTATCCCTCCGCCTCGGTGTTCACCGGATTCGAGGCCAACAGGGAGCGGCTAGCCGCCCGGGTGAATCTCGAGGTGGATCCCAGCACCAGAGCAGTGATCGGCGACGTCGACGTGGTCGGGGTGCGCCGGATCGACACGACGGTCGTGCGCGACCTCCTGGTGTCGCGGCCCGGCCGGCGGTACTCCCAGGACGAGCTGCTGGTGAGCCAGCAGAATCTCTATCAGTCGGATCTCTTCCGTTACGCGACCGTCAACATCGACTCAGCCGGGTTCAAGCCCGGGGGCGCCACGGTGCCGCTGCTGGTGCAGGTGAACGAGAGCCGCCGCCGGCGGATTCGGGGGAGTCTCGGTTACGCCACCGAGGACTGCTTCCGCGGCGGCCTCGGCTGGACGTTCCGCAATTTTCTCGGGGGCGACGGCCGTCTCCTGGACTTGAGCGCCCGGGTGTCCAAGGTCGGTGTCGGGGACCCAACCGACTGGGGCCTCGCCGACGGGATCTGCAGCTCCTCCGCCAACGACTCGATCGGCTCTTCGCTGCTGAACTATCACCTCGGCGCGACCATCCGCCGGCCGGCGTTCCTCAACGCCACCACCAGCCTCGCGGTCTCGGTGTACACCGAGCGGCGCTCGGAATACCTGGTGTACCTGCGGCGCGAGACCGGCACCAGCCTCACGCTGCGGCGGGAGCAGCTACGTCGCCGGATTCCGCTCTCCCTCACCTACAACCTGAGCTACGGCCGCACCGACGCCACCGAGGTGAGCTTCTGCGCGTCGTTCAACGCCTGTACCCAGGACGTGGTGGAGCTCCTCCAGCGGAACCGGGTCCTCGGCACCCTCACCGGCCTCGCCACGGTACCGCGGGTCAACAGCCTGATCGATCCCACGCGCGGGAGTCTCAAGTCCTTGGAGGTGACGGTGAGCTCGCGTTTCCTGGGCTCCGCCTCCTTCCAGGAGTTCGTCCGCGGCGTGGCCGAAGCCGCGTGGTACCGCCAGCTGACGCGGGGGGTAGTGCTGAGCTGGCACGTCCGCGGCGGCGCGATCTTCGCCCCCGAGGTGGATGTCGCCACCGAGACCGGCAACTTCGTGCCGCCCGAGCACCGCTTCTACGCCGGCGGCCCCAATGACGTGCGCGGCTTCAATCGCAACGAGCTCGGCCCCGTCGTCTACGTCGTCTCCAAGGCCGAGGTGGACGACGCGGCCGCCGACAGCGGCCGACTGATCAATCCCGACTCGGTCCAGGTCTCCGCCACCGGCGGCAACACCCTCGCGGTCGGCAACGTCGAGCTCCGGGTGCCCTCACCCGTGTTCGGATCGAGAATTCGACTGGCGGCGTTCGTGGATGCCGGGGGCGCGTGGCAGCGGCCGGAGGGCGATCCCGTGATCCGGGTGACGCCGGGCGTCGGGCTTCGCGTCGCGACCCCACTCGGGCCGCTGCGCTTCGACGTGGCCTACAACCCCTATCAGCTTCAGGCGGGACCGCTCTTCCAATTCGACGAGACCGGCGCCCTGACCCTGGTCCCCGGGCAAGGGGACTACGTGCTCGACCGCGACGGCCGGATCACCGTCCACTTCGCGGTGGGGCAGCCGTTCTGATGCGGCGTCGCCTGGCACGGGTCCTCTTCGTCTTCGTCCTCGGCACGCTCGCCATGGTGCTCGGCGTCGTGACCTCCATGACCCTCACGCCGCCGGGACGCGACCTGCTGGCGCGAACCGTCTCCCGGGTGCTCGACCGGATCGTGCTGGGGCACGTGGACGTGGGCGCGATCTCCGGCTCGTTCCTTTACGACCTGGTGCTCCAGGACCTGGTCGTGCGGGACACCAGCGGGACGCTGCTGGCGGACATCCCGCGGGTGCGGGTGGGCTACCAACTCCCCAACCTGCTCGCGGG
>DATLHD010000019.1:0-7691 GCA_035540075.1 Gemmatimonadales bacterium | reverse complement strand
TGCGCGACCGGCACCACCCCCTCGCGGTACTTCCCGATCATGGCCAGCGAGCGGGACACCAGGTTGCCCAGCCCGTCCGCCAGGTCCGCGGTGTAGCGCTCGTCGAACCGCTCCCAGCTGAAGTTCCCATCGGCCTCGAAGCCGACCTCCCGCAGGAGGAAGTATCGCAGGGCATCGGGCCCATGGCGCTCGATGGCGTCACCGAGCGTCACGGCCGTGCCCGCCGTCTTCGACATCTTGGTGCCCTCCCACTGCACGTAGCCGTGGGCCCAGACCTGGCGGGGCAACGCCTCGCCCGTGGCCAGCAGCATGGCGGGCCAGATGACGCAGTGGAAGCGAGTGATCCCCTTGCCGACGACGTGGAGGTCCGCGGGCCACAGGCGCTCGTAGCCCGGCGCCGGAAAGCCGGTGGCGCTGAGGTAGTTGATCAGCGCATCGAACCAGACGTACACGGTCTGGTCCGGGTCGCCGGGGAAGGGAATGCCCCACGTGAGCCGGTGGCGGGAGACCGAGATGTCCTGGAGGCCGTCCTCGAGCAGGCGCACGATCTCATTGCGCCGGATCGCCGGGTCGACCCGGAACTCACCGGAGCTGATCAGTCGCAGCAGCGTGTCGCGGTAGCGGCTGAGCCGGAAGAAGTGATTCCGCTCCCGGGTAGGCACCAGCTCCAGCGTGGGATGCTCGATGCAACGGCCGTTGACGATCTGTGCCGGCTGCTTGAACTCTTCGCATCCGGTGCAGTAGAGGCCCTCGTAGTCGCCGACGTAGAGATCGTCGGGATTCCGCTGCTGGATCCGTCGCAGGAGCTCGGTCACCGCCTCGTGATGCCGGGGCTCGGTGGTGCGAATCCAGTCGTCGTTGCTCACTTCCACCCGTGCCCAGAAGTCAGCGAACCTCGCGGCCATGAGGTCGACCCACTCTCGCGGCGACTGGCCGTTCTGCTCGGCCGCCTGGATCACGGCCTGGGAGTGCTCGTCCATCCCCATGAGGAAATGAACGTCGTCTCCCCGGAGCCGGCGGTAGCGCGCGATACAGTCGGCGCCGATCTTCTCCAGCGCGTGGCCGAGATGGGGGTCACCGTTGGAGTAGTCGATGGCGGTGGTGAGGTAGAACTTGGGCATGCGGAAAGGTAACCGGGGCGGGGAGGGCGCAGAGCGGAGGGTGTTATGGTGACCCTGGTGCCTGCGGCTCGTCGCCGTTTCCCCCACCGCGCCGACGCCTCCGCCGGTCGGGACCCTCGGTGCCGGCCTGCGCGTCAGGCTCGTTCTCGGAATCCGCGGAGGCCGCCGCGGCCTCGGCCGCCACCCGCGCGCGGTATTCCGCCGTCAGGAGCACCTCGCCCAGCCGCTCGACCTCGTCCTTGAGCTGGAGCAGCGGGATGATCCGCGACCCGTGCTCCTCGCTCCGGAGAAACACCCGCTCGCGAAAAATGTCCACCGCGATCACTCGCTCCGGACCGACCGCGGTGCGGACGGTTTTCCCTTCCTTGGGAAATCGCTTCCGGGCCGCGACGTAGAAGTCGTGCTCGTACTTGAGGCAGCAGAGGAGGCGGCCGCAGCCGCCGGAGATCTGGGTGGGATTGAGCGAGAGGTGCTGGTCCTTCGCCAGGCCCAGGTTCACCGGCGACAGCTCCTTGAGCCAGGAGGAGCAGCAGTACTCGCGGCCGCAGCGTCCCACGCCCGAGAGCCGCGCGGCCTCGTCCCGCACGCCGATCTGTCGCAGCTCGATCCGGGTGCGAAAGGTGGAAGCGAGGTCACGCACGAGGGCGCGGAAATCGACCCGTTTCTCGGCGGTGAAGTAGATCGTGAGCTTGTTGCGATCCCACTGCCACTCGGTGTCGCTCACCTTCATCATCAGCTCGTGTGCCCGCACCCGCTGCATGACCTTTCGGCGCGCGTCCTCCTCCGAGCGGCGGACCTCCGCGTGGGACTTCACGTCCTCCGGAGCGGCTCGCTGCAGCACCCGCTTGAGCGGCACGGGCTCTTCCGCTACCGGACTGGTGGAGCAGCCGCTGCACCCGCCGCACTTCTTTTCGGCCAGCTCTCCCACCGCCGTGATGTGGCCGAGATCGCGCCCGCGCTCCGCCTCGACGATGACCGCGTCGCCCACGCGGAGCGGCTCCTCGCCGGGCCAGAGGAAGTACACCTTTCGCGTGCCCTTGAAGCGCACCTCGACGGTCAGGCTCACTCAGGCCTCGGAGTAGACGCCCATCGCGGCGTATTTCTCGGCTCGGCGGCGGAGCAGCTTCTCGCCGCGCAGCTTCTTGAGCTCGGTGACGTGACGGATGAGGGCGTCGCGCAGGGCCTCGCCGGTGGCGTCCGGGTCCAGGTGCGCCCCGCCGACCGGCTCCTTCACGATCTCGTCGATGATCTGGAGCCGGAACAGGTCCTCCGCGGTGATCTTGAGCGCCTCCGCCGCGCGCTCCCGCTGGCTGGCGTCCTTCCACAGGATCGCCGCGCAGCCCTCCGGCGAGATCACGGAGTACACCGAGTTCTCCAGCATCAGGATGCGGTCCGCCACGCCCAGCGCGAGCGCGCCGCCGGAGCCGCCCTCGCCGATCACCACCGCGATCGTCGGCGTGGGGAGCATCGACATCTCCAGGATGTTGCGCGCCAGCGCCTCGGACTGGCCCCGCTCCTCCGCGCCCAGCCCGGGGTATGCGCCGGGGGTGTCGATGAGGGTGATGACGGGGGCGGAGAACTTGGCGGCGAGCCGCATCAGCCGGAGGGCCTTGCGGTAGCCCTCGGGGTGCGGCATGCCGAAGTTGCGCTTCAGGTTCTCCTTGGTGTCCCGGCCCTTCTGGTGCCCTATCACCATCACCGAGCTGCCGCCCAGCCGGGCCCAGCCGCCCACGACCGCGGGATCGTCGAGGTAGAGGCGGTCGCCGTGCAGTTCGATGAAGTCGGTGAAGATGGTGCTGAGATAGTCGAGGGTGTAGGGACGGCGGGGATGGCGGGCGACCATGACGCGCTGGATCGGCGTCAAATTTCGGTAGATCTCGGCTCGGAGCGAATCGAGCTTGCCCTGGAGACCCTGCAGCTCGCCCTCGATGTCGATCTGCCGCTCGGTGCCGATGCGCTTCAGATCATCGATCTGGCGCTCCAGCTCGAGGAGGGGTTTCTCGAACTCCAGGGTGTAGGCTGAGGCCATCGGGGTCATCCCGCCTTGACGTAGTGGACGGAATCCGCGCCCAGGAGATCGCGCAGGGCGCGCACGAGGTCCTCCTCCGCCGTCACCTTCATGCGGCGGGACCGAAGCCGGACCGCCTCCCCGTTGCCGTCGCTCCACTCAATATAGAGCGGCGTCGGTCCCGGGTGAGCGGAACAAAGGGCGGCGACCTGCTGGAGCGCCTCGGGACGCGGCGCCGAGGGCGCGCCCCACCGCAGGCTCAGCGCGACCGCGCCCGACGTCTTGAGCTCGTCCATCTGCCGGGCCGACTCGACGATGAACGGGGCGTGATCCTCGCCCCGATCGCGGTCGCTGTAGCCGCCGGTGAGAAGCAGGGCGGCGTCGGCCACGATCGTCTGATTCAGCTTCGCCCACGCGTCCGGGAACACGATTGCCTCCGCGGTGCCGTGAAAGTCCTCCAGCACCACCCGCGCGTACTCCTTGCCCGTCTTCTTGGAGATCTGCCGCTTCACCGCGGTCACGACGGCGCCGATGCTTGCCTGGTGCTCGTTCCATTCGCCCAGGGTCGCGGTGGTGCGGGTGCCGAACAGCTCGACCTCGTCGCGGAAGCGCTCCAGCGGGTGGCCCGAGATGAAGAAGCCGAGCACTTCCTTCTCCCGCGCGAGCCGCTCCGCCTCGGTCCAGGGCGGGATGTCGGGCAGGGAGATCCGGTGCTGGTGCGCGGCGGCCCCACCGTCGGCTTCGCCGAAGAGCGACGCCTGGCCGGCCTCCCGATCCTGCTGCAGCAGCTGGGCCTCCGCCAGGGCCGGCTCCAGCACCTCGATGAGCTGCTTCCGGTGTCCGCCCAGCGAATCGCACGCCCCGGCCGCGACCAGCGACTCGAGCACCCGCTTGTTGCAGAGCCGCAGGTCGATCCGCTCCACGAAGTCGGCGACGCCGGTGAACGGTCCCTCGCTCCGCGCGGCGATGATGGACTCGATCGCGCCCCAGCCCACGTTCCGCACCGCGCCGAGTCCGAAACGGATGCGCCGGTCGCCAACCACGGTGAACTTGAAGCCCGACTCGTTGACGTCCGGCGGCAGTACTTCCAGACCCAGCTCGCGGGCCTCGTTGATGTACTGCACCACCTTGTCGGTGTTGCCGATTTCCGACGAGAGCAGCGCCGCCATGAACTCGGCGGGATAATGGGCCTTGAGCCACGCGGTCTGGTACGACAGGACCGAGTACGCCACGGAGTGCGACTTGTTGAACCCGTAGCGCCCGAAGGTCTCGATCTGCGCCGCCAGGTCGTCCACCAGCTTCCTCGGGTGGCCCAGCGCCATGGCCCGCTCACTGAACCGGCCCAGCTGCTGCTTGATCAGCTCGGGGTCCTTCTTGCCCACCGCCTTCCGCAGCACGTCGGCTTCGGCCAGCGTGAAGCCGGCGAGCACGTTGGCGATCCGCATCACCTGCTCCTGGTAGGTGATGACGCCGTAGGTCGGCTCCAGCACCTCGCGCAGCGAGGGGTGGGGATAGACGACCTTCTCCTGCCCCAGCTTCCGCTTGATGAAGACGCTGTGCATGCCCGCATCGAGCGGGCCCGGACGCATGAGGGCGTTCGAGGCGACCAGGTCGTCGAACCGGTCGCACTTCATCGCCCGGAGCATGTCCGTGGCGAGGGGAGACTCGAACTGGAATACGCCCGCGGTCCGGCCCTGACGCAGCAGCTCGTACACCTGCGGATCGTCGAACGGGATCGCGTCCATGTCCAGGTCCACGCCGGTGCGGCCCGCGATCATCAGGACCGCATCGTGGATCACGGTGAGCGTCTTGAGGCCGAGCATGTCCATCTTCAGCATGCCGACCTTCTCCAGCGCGCCCATCTCGTACTGCGTGATGATGGCGTCCTCGCCGTCGGCCGCGGCGCCTGCTCCCCTGGTCGGCGCGGTGCAGACCGGCACGTACTCGGCCAGCGGGCCCGGGGCGATCACCACCCCCGCGGCGTGGACCGACATGTGCCGCGAGATGCCCTCGATTCGCGAGCTCAGGTCCAAGAGCCGCTCGTACGCCGGGTTCGCTTTCACCAGCTCGCGCAGCTCGTCCACCTTCTTGCGCGCCTCGTCAATCGTGAGCGCGTAAGCCGGACCCGAGGGGATGAGCTTGGTGAGCCGGTCGGCCTCGCCGGGTGGGATCCGGAGCACCCGCGCGACGTCCTTCACCGCGGCGCGCGCCTTCATGGTCCCGAAGGTGACGATCTGGCCCACGCTGCCGCGCCCGTATCGCTCGCGCACGTACTCGATCACCTCGCCCCGGCGCTCGAAGCAGAAGTCCACGTCGATGTCGGGCATGGACACCCGCTCGGGGTTGAGGAACCGCTCGAACAGGAGGTCGAACTTGAGGGGGCAGACGTTGGTGATCCCGAGCGCGTACGCGACGATCGATCCGGCCGCCGAGCCTCGGCCCGGGCCCACCGGGATGCGGCGATCGCGGGCCGCCGCGATGAAGTCCTGCACGATCAGGAAGTAGCCGGCGTACCCCGCCTTGTTGATGACGCCGAGCTCGTAGGCCAATCGTTCGGCGACTTCGGGTGGCAGCGGCGTGCCGTAGCGGCGCTCCGCGCCCCCGCGCGCGAGGTGGTCGAGCAGCTCTTCGTCGCTGGCGTATCCGGCGGGGCGGGGGAAGCCTGGCAGGAAGTACTTCTTCTCGAAGTCGAACTCGCAGAGCTCCGCCACCCGTGCGGTGTTGGCGAGCGCCTCCGGCTGGTCCGGGAACAGGGCCCGCATTTCCTTCTCCGACTTCACGTACGATTCCTGCCCCGTGAAGCGGAATCGCTTGGGATCGTCGAGGTCGCTCCCGGTGCCGATCGCGAGCAGCACGTCGTGCGACTCCGCGTCCTCCCGCCGGAGGTAGTGCGCGTCGTTGGTGGCAACCACGCCGACGCCCAGCTCCTTGCCCAGGCGGAGCATCCCTTCCGCCACCAGCCGCTCCTCCGGGATCCCGTGCTGCTGGATCTCCAGCCAGAACCCGTCTGAGCCGAAGGTGCGCGCGAACCACTCGGCGCTCTTCTTCGCCTCGTCGTACTTCCCCTGTCGGAGATGCAGGGACACCTCGCCCGAGAGACACGCCGCCAGGCACACGATGCCCTCGGCGTGCTCGGCGAGCACGTCCTTGTCGATTCGCGGGCGCCGGTAGAACCCCTCGGTGAACCCGATCGAGGTGAGCCGCACCAGGTTCTTGTACCCCGCGCGATTGCGGGCGAGAAGGACCAGGTGGCTGTAGGCCGCCGGCGCCCACGACGGCTTCTCTCTCGCCTGGCGCGGGCCGAACGCGAGATACGCCTCGAAGCCGAGGATCGGCCTGATCTTCTGCGCCTTGGCCTCCTCGTAGAAGCTCCAGGCCGCGTGCAGGTTGCCGTGGTCGGTGACCGCCAGGCTGTCCATGCCCAGCTTCTTGACGTGCGCCACCAGGTCGGGGATACGGTTGGCCCCGTCGAGGAGGGAGTACTCGCTGTGGGTGTGGAGATGGACGAAAGGCATGGACGACTAGCGGCTCACCGGCTTCGGTTGTCGAGCTCGCGCAGGACGGCGTCCAGCGGGACACCGCGCGCCTTCAGCAGTACCAGCAGGTGGTACAGTAGGTCCGCCGATTCCGCGGCGACCCGGGCATCGTCCTGCGCGTTCGCGGCGACCACCAGCTCGACCGCCTCCTCCCCAACCTTCTGCGAGACCGCGGGGATCCCGGCAGTGAGCAGCCGCGCGGTGTAGGACCCTTCGGGCCGCTCCGACGCGCGGGCGTCGATCACGCCCGCCAGCCGGCTCAGCAGATGCCCCCCTGGATCCTGCCCCTCCTCGAGTCGGGGAACATGCCCGTTTCCGCCGGTGACGGCCGACGAGAAGCAGGTGCGGGCGCCCGTATGGCACGCGGGCCCGGATTGCTCCACCCGGTAGAGCACCGTGTCCCCGTCGCAGTCCAGCCGGATCTCCGCCACTCGCTGCTCGTGGCCGGAGGTCTCGCCCTTGCGCCAGAGGGTTTTCCGGGAGCGACTGAAATAGTGGGCTTGGCCCGTGGAGACGGTGCGCTCCAGGGCCTCGCGGTCGGCGTAGGCCACCATCAGGACGTCCCCGGATCTCCGCTCCTGGGCGACTACCGGGACCAGCCCATCGGGACCGAACCGCACCGCCGACAGCCAGTTGTTCTCGGACACCAGGAGAAGCTACCGGCAGGTTGGGCGATTGTCAAAAGCCCTTGTCGTTCCTTATCTTGACCAATTCTTCACCCTCCCCGGATCCCACCGCCCCGGAGCATGCCCGGTGACCCGTCACCCCCGGTGAAACGCATGGTCTTTCTCATCGTTGTCGCCACCATTTTCGCGGGCTACGGCACGGCCTACCTCGCCAGTGACGATGTCCGGTTCGTCACCCGCGCGGGGCTCGAGGAGATCAGCATCCTGCAGAACCGCGAACCCATCGCCGAGCTGGTGGCCGACCGGACTACGGACCCGGCCGTACGCCACGCCCTGCGGCTGGTCCTGCAGAGCCGAGACTACGCCGCCTCGCTGGGTCTGGAGGCGAAGGAGACCTACA
>DATLHD010000018.1:0-16964 GCA_035540075.1 Gemmatimonadales bacterium | reverse complement strand
AGGTCGTAGCCGTCCTTGGGGCACTTCATGTAGTGCGTCTTCCGCTCGGCCTCCGCCGCGGCCGCGGCAAGCTTCTCGTGCTGCTGGCGCAGCAGCTCTGCGTTCTGCAGGGCGAAGTACCCGCCCTCGTTGCGGCTCGGTTTCTCGGTGCTCATCGCTTGCTCACGTTCTCGATGGAAGCCTGCGGCTTCCATGCAGCCATGGAAGTGAAGAATCCGCGCCCGTCCGCCAGGCCGAGCACGGGCTCGTCGGCGCGCTCGGGGTGGGGCATGATGCCGACGACGTTGCCGGCGGCGTTGCGAATGCCGGCGACGTGCGCCGCCGATCCGTTCGGATTGGGCTGCAAGGGCGAGCCCTCGGTGTCCGCCACGTAGCGGAGCACCACCCGTCCCTCCGCTTCGAGCATCCGGAGCGTGTCGTCCGACGCGAGGAAGCGGCCTTCGCCGTGCGCGACCGGCAGCCGGACGTGGGTGCCGACCGCGAACGCGGCGGTGAACGGGGTGTCGTTCCGCTCGACGATCAGATCGACCGGCTTGGAGACGAAGTGGAGCCCCGCGTTCCGCATCAGCGCGCCCGGAAGCAGGTGGGCCTCGCAGAGAATCTGGAACCCGTTGCAGATGCCGAGGACCGGCCCGCCGCCGGCGGCGTGGCGCTGCACCGCCTGCATCACCGGGCTGAACCGGGCGATGGCGCCGGCCCGGAGGTAATCGCCGTAGCTGAACCCGCCCGGCAGGATGACGACATCCGCGCCCTGCAGATCGGTGTCGCGGTGCCACACGAAGTAGGACCTGGCACCCACCGCCTCCGCGGCGCGGAGTGCGTCGAAGTCGCTGTTGCTGCCGGGGAACCGCACCACCGCGACGTTGAGCATCAGCTCTCCTCGACCTGGAGCAGGTAGTCCTCGGTCACCGGGTTCGCCAGCAGCTTGTCGCACATCTGGCGCGCCCGCGCCTCCGCCTCCGCGCGGGACGGCGCGGCGACCTCGAGCTGGATCGCTCGGCCGATCCGAACGCCGGCGGCTTCCTCGAAGCCGAGAGCGGACAGCGCGTGCTCGACGGCCTGTCCCTGCGGATCGAGCAGGCCGGCGCGGGGCATCACTCTGACGTTGACGTGGTAGGTCATCGGTCCTCTGGCATCTGGCGGCGGTCGCGCCAGCTGGCGCGGCGCTCGCGCTGAACGGTGGGCAGCTCGGGCAGGCTGCCGTCGGCGAGCCGCTCTTCCTCGACCGGCACCGGCTCGGGGCGCTCCATCAGCCCGAGCACCGTCGCGCGGGCGATGCCGTAGGTCACGTAGAGGAGACCGAGCGGAAACAGAAAATACTCAGGCGCGAAGATTCCGCCGAGCAGGATGGTGAGATGAACGGCGAGCCCGAAGATCCCCTTTGCGCTCCGCACCCCGATGGGCGGGAACTTGGGGTATTTCACGTTGCTGACCATCAGCACTGCCAGCAGCAGCATCAGCACCACCAGTCCCTGGTGCTGCAGGTCGAGGTAGGCGATGGAGGCGCGGTACCATTCGGTCTGACTGAAGGGGTAATACACCGCCAGCGTCATCCCGGCCGAGGGGGAGGGGAGGCCGGTAAACCAGCCGCTGGACGGCTTCCCAGCCGACAGCACGTTGAACCGCGCCAGTCGCAGGGCCACGGCCGTGACGTAGATGTAACAGAGGATCCAGGCGAAGCGGCCCGCGCTGGAGAAGTCGAGGAAGTAGATCAGCAGGGCGGGGGCGACCCCGAAGGAGATCACGTCCACCAGCGAGTCCAGCTCCGCGCCGAACCGGGTGCCGGTGCCCGAGAGCCGCGCCACCCGTCCATCCAGCATGTCCAGGATCCCGGCGAACACGATGAACCAGCCCGCCCACCGGAAGTTGCCGTTGAAGGCGGAGACGATCGCCCAGAACCCGAAGAACAGGTTGCCGAGGGTGAACGCGCTCGGCATGACCACGACCACCTGGCGCATGGTGCGCCGTCGCACGCCTTCCTCCCGCTGCATCAGCTCCATTCGGCCACCACCGTGACGCCCGCGCGGGTCGTGTCGCCGGTGTGCACCAGCGCGCACGTCCCCACGGGCAGGAAGAGGTCAACCCGCGAGCCAAACCGGATCATGCCGAGACGATCGCCCTGGTGCACCTCGGTGCCGACCTGGTGATCGGTGACGATGCGGCGGGCCACCAGGCCGGCGATCTGCCGGATCAGCACCTTGCCCCGAGCCGCGGCCACGCCGACCGATGACTGCTCGTTAACGAGGCTCGACTTCTCCGCCGCCGCGTGGCCGAACTTCCCGGAGTTGTAATGCCGGTAGGCGACGGTGCCACTCACCGGATACCGGTTCACGTGGCAATCGAAGACGTTCATGAAGATCGAGATTCGGAGCGCCCGGCCCCCGTGGAATGCGGGCTCGTCGGTCTCGATCACGCTCACTACCTTGCCGTCCGCCGGGGCGACGATGTTCCGATCCCCGAGGGCCCAGGACCGCTCGGGATCCCGGAAGAACGCGACCACCCAGATGGCGAGCGCGGTCCACAGCACGGCGCCCATCCACCAGCCGGCCGAACCGGACCTCGCCGCGAGCACGATCAGCACGACCGCGATCGCCCACGCGCCCACGATGAACCAGCGGCCCTCGGGCGCCGTGCGAATCAGGCGGCCTCCAGCACGCGACCGGTGATCAGCCGGAACGCCTCGAGATAGCGCCGGCTGGTTGCCTCCACCACCTCGGTCGGGAGCTCCGGCGGCGGCGCCTCGCCGTTCCACCGACCCTCCCGGCGAAGACCAGCCAGGTAGTCGCGCAGCGGCTGCTTGTCGAAGCTGGGTTGGGAGCGTCCGGGCTGGTACCGGTCGGCCGGCCAGAAGCGGGAAGAGTCGGGTGTCATCACTTCATCTATGAGCAAGAGCTCGCCGTCAGGCGCGAGGCCGAACTCGAACTTGGTGTCCGCGATGATGATCCCCCGGGCGGCGGCGTGATCGCGGCCGGCGCGGTACACCTCGAAGCTCGCGTCCCGCAGCCTAGTGGAGAGATCGCGGCCCAGGCCGGTGGCCATCGCGTCGAAGGTGACGTTGAGATCGTGCCCGGAGGCCGCCTTGGTGGCGGGCGAGAAGAGCGGCGGGTCGACCCGCGCGCTCTCGATCAGACCGGCCGGCAAGGGCTCGCCGGCGAGGGTACCGGTATCCCGGTACTCGGCCCAGGCCGAGCCGGAGAGATAGCCGCGCACCACACACTCGAACGGCACCGGCTCGGTGCGGCGCACCAGCATGGCGCGGCCCTCGACCTCTGCGCGGTAGTCACGGAGCGCAGGAACCCGCGCCACGATCTCCTCCGCGCGCGCGGTGATGAAGTGCGAGGGCACCACGCCCCCCAGCCGCCGGAACCAGAACGCGCTCATCTGCGTGAGCACGACGCCTTTTCCGGGGATCGGTTCGCGCATCACGATGTCGAACGCGCTCACCCGGTCGCTGGCCACGAGCAACAAGTGCGTGGCGTCCACCTCGTAGACCTCGCGCACCTTCCCGCGGCGCAGCAACGGGAGCGGCAGCCGGCTCTCGGCCATGGCGGGCGCGGTCATACTCTCACCTCCGCGCTCCCGGTTTCCGCCGCCAACGGTCGAGCCCGCGCTAGCAGCGGGCGGAGGTACTCCTCCAGGAACTCGCCGACCTGCCGTGCCGCCCGGCCGGTGTAGTTGACCGGCTCCAGCTGCGCGCGCAGGTCGGCGGCGGGAATGCCGGCGAATGCGGGGTCGGCGCCGAGCCGCTCCAGCAGGTCATTGGGTGCACCATGCGCCACGGCGTCGGCCACGGCGAGGCTGTGCCGGCGGATGACCTCATGCAGCGCCTGCCGGTCGCCGCCCGCCGTCACTCCGAGCATGAGCCACCGCTCGGTGGCCATGAACGGCATCTGTTCCATGACGTTCCGCCGGATCACGTCCTCCCGTACCTCGAGCCCGGCCGCGATGTTCGTGGCGAGCACCAGGATCGCGTCGGTGCCTAGGAAGGCCTCCGGGAGCGTGAGCCGGCGGTTCGCGCTGTCGTCCAGAGTGCGCTCCAGCCACTGCGCGGCCGCAGTGTGGGCGCCGTTGGCCTGGAGCGAGATCACGAACCGCGCGAGCCCGCTGATTCGCTCGGCGCGCATCGGGTTTCGCTTGTACGCCATCGCGCTGGAACCGATCTGCTCGGCCTCGAACGGCTCCAACAGCTCGCCCTCGTGCTGGAGGAGTCGGAGGTCGCCCGCCATCTTCGCCGCCGACTGGGCGATGCCGCTCAGGGCGTCGAGGATCTGGCTGTCCGCTTTCCGCGGGTAGGTCTGGCCGGTCACGGCGAACTGGTCCCCGAACCCAAGCTTGGCGGTGACCCGCCGCTCCAGCTCGCGCACCTTGGCGTCCACGCCGGCGAAGAGCTCCAGGAAGGAGGCCTGCGTCCCGGTCGTGCCCTGGCAGCCGCGCAGGCGCAAGGTCTCGAGCCGGTGGCAGAGCTCTTCGACGTCGAGCCCGAAGTCCTGCATCCACAGCGTGGCCCGCTTGCCGACTGTGGTGAGCTGCGCCGGCTGGAAGTGGGTGTAGGCGAGGCACGGGATTCCCGCGGTGCGCTCGGCGAAGCCTTCCAGCGCCGAGAGCACCGCGATGACCCGGCCGAGCAGCAGGCGGAGGCCGTCCCGCATCACGATCAGATCGGCGTTGTCGGTCACGAACGCGCTGGTGGCGCCGAGGTGCAGGAACGGCCGCGCCGTCGGCGCCTGGTCGGCGAACGCGTGCACGTGCGCCATGACGTCGTGGCGGAACCGCCGCTCGTAGCGCGCGGCCGCGGCCAGGTCGGCGTCGTCGAGATGGGCCCGCATCTGGGCCAACGCCTCCTCGGTGATCGGGAGGCCGAGCTCCCGCTCGGCCTCCGCGAGCGCGAGCCAGATCCGGCGCCAGAGCCCGATGCGGTGCGGCTCGCCCCAGAGCCGCTGCATCGCGGGGGACGCGTAGCGCGAGCCCAGTGGCGAGGTCCAGCGCTCGTCGCTCACCGGAACACCAGGTCGGTGAAGGTGATCTGCCCCTCCCGCTCGAGGTACACCCGCACGATCTCGCCCGGCCGTACGTTCAGGAGGTCACCCACCTGCGAGGCGCCATGCACCGCCGTCCGGTTGATGGCGAGGATGACGTCGCCCTCACGGAGCCCGGTCGCCTCGCTCACCGGCGGCGAGATCCGGAAGATGAGGACCCCCTCCTCGCTCCGGACCCCGCGCTCGGCCCGGATCGCGGGCGTCACCGTGATGAGCTGGAGGTCCTCCAGCACGGTGTACTTCTCCGCTGTGACCGTCGGCAGGTCGCCGGTCACCACGCGCCGCTGCACCTCGCGACGGCCGCTCCGCACCGAGAGATCCACGGCGTCGCCCACGTGGAGGTCGAGCTTCACGGCCTCCCAGTCGAGATAGTTGCGGAGCGGGCGGCCGTTCGCCTCGGTGAGGACGTCCCCCTGTCGCAGACCGGCCTTCGCCGCGGGGCCGTCCGGAGCCACGCTGGTCACCGTAACGCCGCCGGCAGCCTTCCAGTCGCGCATCGCGGAGGCGCCCTCCACCTCGAGGCCCACCCAGGCGCGACGGACCGACCCGCTCTTGATGATCTCGTCCGTTACCCGCAGCGCGCGCTCGATCGGGATCGCGAAGCCGAGGCCCACCGACCCGCCGCTGTTGCTGAAGATGGAGGAGTTGACGCCCACCACCTCACCCAGGGCGTTGGTCAGCGGTCCGCCCGAATTACCGGGGTTGATCGCGGCGTCGGTCTGGATCATGTCGAAGTACAAGCCCGTCTGATCGCCGCTCGGGAGGATATTCCGGTTGGTGGCGCTCACCACGCCGACCGTGACCGTCGGCTCGGCGTTGCCCAGCAGGTAGGCGTAGGGGTTGCCGAGCGCGACGACCCACTCGCCGATCATGAGATCGGTGCTGCGGCCGGTGCGCACCGTGGGCAGACCCTGGCGATCCACCTTGAGCACCGCGATGTCGGTCAGCGCGTCTTCCCCCAGCACCTTGGCGGGAAGGTCGGTGCCGTCGGGGAGCGTCACGACCACTCGATCGGCGTTGGCGACCACGTGCTGGTTGGTGATGATGATGCCCTTCGGCTTGACGACGAACCCCGTGCCGTAACCTTCCACCATTCGCGAGCGCTCGGGGACGAAAAAGAAGTCCCAGGGCGAGCGGGCGCGCAGGTCCTGGCGCGATCGGGTGTTAATGGAGACGACGGCCGCCGAGACGCGCTCGGTGGCGGTGACGAGCGCAGTGCGCCGGGAGGCGTCGATCGCGGTTTGCGCGGCGGCCTGTGGTTGCGCCGGCTGGACCGCTGCGGCCTGCGCGCCGGCGGAGCTCCGCTGGACCGGAGGCTCGCCTCGATGACAGGACCACGACGCCGTGACCAGCAGCAGGAAGGACGCGCTACGCGTGCTCGGCGCCCGCATGGGCCTCCTCCGCCTCGTCGGCATACAGCGCGCTGGGGTAGGTCGCCGCCACGAAGTAGAGGCCCTGCGGCGGTGCCGGAGGACTGGTCTCGGAGTTGTCCGCCCGCTCCAGCAGGGTCTCGACGTCGGAGAGGGGCCGTCGATCGAGTCCCACGTCCACCATGGTGCCCACCAGCATGCGCACCATGTGATGGAGGAAGCGGTCGGCCTCGACATGGAAGCTCAGCCCTCGAGCGTCGGGACGCACTTCCCACTCGGCGCGCGAGAGACGACAGAGATAATGTGGCTTGGGCTCACCCTTGGCGGCGAACGCCCGGAAGTCGTGCTCGCCGAGGAGGAGCGTGCCCGCGGCGCGGAGCACGGCGGCATCGAGCGGCCGGCCGAGCGCCCACTCGAAGCGCCGCCGGAACGGTGATGCCGCCGCGTCGTCGGTACCGATGTCGTAGCGGTACCGGCGCGAGATCGCGCTCTTGCGGGCGTGAAAGCCGGGTTGCATCGGATCCACCGACTCGACCCAACAGTCTTTGGGAAGGAGAGCGTTGAGCGCGCGGCGGAGCGCGGCTGCGCTCCAGGACGCGGGGGCAGAGAAGCTGACGGCGAGTCCGGCCGCGTGTACTCCGGCATCGGTGCGGCCCGCCGCATGAGCCACGGCGCGGCGGGCGAAAAGGCGCTCCAGCACCCGCTCGAACTCGACCTGCACCGAGCGACCGGCCGGCTGGCGTTGCCACCCGACGAACCCGGAGCCGTCGAAGTGCAGCGCGGCGAGGAATGTCCTGCTCATCGGCCCGGAATCTAGCCGTCGGAGGACCCCCCGGCAAGCTACGCAAACCCTTGTCCCATTTGACAAAAGCCCAACTTCTCGGGTACGTTCGACCGTGACCCAGGACAACCCGCTCCAGCAGGCCGTCGCGGTGCTCGCCGGGGGAGGGTCGCTCTCGGCCGAGGCGACCGCCGCGGCGTTCGGCGTGCTCATGCTGGGGGAGGGCACCCCGGTGCAGACCGCCGCCCTGCTGATGGGGCTGCGGGCGAAAGGGGAGACAGCCGATGAGGTCGCCGGCGCGGCGCTCGCGCTCCGCCTGGCGATGCTGCGGGTCGAGGCCGAGCGGCCCGAGCGGCTGGTGGACACGTGCGGCACCGGGGGCGGGCGCGTCGGCACGCTGAACCTCTCGACCGCTGCGGCGTTCGTGGTGGCCGGCGCCGGGGTGCCGGTCGCGAAGCACGGAAACCGCAGCTACACCTCTCGCTCGGGCTCGGCGGACGTGCTCGAGGCCCTGGGCGTGCCGATCGAGATGAGCGCGGCGACGGCGGCCGTGGTGCTGCGCGAGGCCGGGCTCGTGTTTCTCTACGCGCCCAGCTTCCACCCGGCGATGCGGCACGTGGGGCCGGTGCGGCGTGAGCTCGGCGTGCCCACCATCATGAACCTGCTCGGCCCCCTGGTGAATCCGGCCGGTGTGAAGCGTCAGGTGATCGGCGTGGCGGATGGCGCGCGGGCGCCGCTTCTGGCCTCGGCGCTCGCGCGACTGGGAACGGCACACGCGCTGGTCCTCCATGCCGCGGTCGGCATGGACGAGGTGAGTCCCCGCGGGCGGACGCTCGTGTGGGAGGTGTGCGATGGCGCGGTGGCCGAGTGGGAGATCGAGCCGGCGCGCTACGGTCTTGCCTGCGACGACCTGGATGGACTCGCGGGTGGAGAGCCGTCGGAGAATGCCCGCCGGATCGAGCGGCTGTTGGCCGGCGAGAACGGCGTCGCCGCGATCCGCTGTGCGGTGCTGCTCAACGCGGCGGCGGGTCTCTATGTTTCCGGCGGCGGGTGGACCTTCGAGGAGTCGGTGGAGCTGGCGACTGAGGCTCTCGACAAGGGTACGGCGCTCGCGGCCCTCGACCGCCTCAGGCAGGCCTCGACGGCCGTGTCAGCCTCGGTCTAGCGAAGGGCCATGACGGCACGGGACAGTCAGTACTTGCGAATGACGCCCACCACGACGCCCTGGATCAGCACGTCGCGCTCCTGGAACCGCATCGGCTGCATGGTGGCGTTGGCGGGCTGCAGCCGGATCCAGCCGCCGGGCTCGCGATAGAACTTCTTGACGGTGGCCTCGCTCCCGTTCACCAGCGCGATGACCATCTCGCCGTTCTCGGCCGCCTGCTTTCCGTGCACCACCACGACGTCGCCGTCGAGGATGTGCTCGTCGATCATGGAGGCGCCCTGGACCCGCAGCGCGTAGTTGGGCCCGCGGCGGGGAAGCATGGAGTCAGGGACCGCGATGCTCTCCTGATGCATCAGGGATTCGATCGGCGTGCCCGCCGCCACCTTGCCGAGCAGGGGGATCTCGGTGGCGGCGGAGGTGCCGCGGGGCGGGAGCACCTCGATGGAGCGGCTCTCGTTGTAGGAGCGGCGGATATAGCCCTTGCGCTCGAGATTGGTGAGATGTTCGTGCACCGTGGCGAGCGACTGGAATCCGAACTGCTCGGCGATCTCCTCGAAGCTCGGGGCGTACCCGTTGTCCTGGATGTGCCCCTGCAGGTAGCTGAGGATTTCACTTTGACGCTTGGTCAGCGGCATCGCGCCGTCTCCATGGCTGGGTAGATTCGACCGAACAGAGCCCGAATTATCATACCCGAATACGCGCCGAAGGGCAAGATGGCCGTCACCCTCGACCAGATCCTGGCCTCCACCCGGCTCGACCTGCCCGAGTTGGGCCGGCGAAGGAGTGCACTGGAGCGGGAAGCGGCGGATCGTCCCGCGCCACCGTCCCTGGGTCGCGCGCTCCGGGGCGAGCGGGTGCGCGTCCTGGCCGAAGTGAAGCGACGGTCACCATCGGCCGGGATGATCAGAGACGACCTGGAGCCCGGCGGGCGCGCGGCCTTGTACGCGGAGCAGGGTGCGGCCGCCATTTCGGTCCTCACCGACGGTCCTCACTTCGGCGGCTCGGTCGCCGACCTCCGCGCGGCGGCTGCGGCGGTCACGGTTCCGGTACTGCGCAAGGACTTCATTCTCGACGAGCTTCAGATCGTGGAGGCGCGTGCGGCGGGCGCCGCGGCGGTGCTGCTCATCGTTCGCGCGCTCGCTCCCGAGCGGCTCCGGGCCCTGCTCACTTCGGCTCGCTCGGTGGGGCTCGACGCACTGGTGGAGGTGCACACGGCGACCGAGCTGCACCGGGCGCTCGATGCGGGAGCGGACATCGTGGGGGTCAACAGCCGGGACCTGGACACTTTTCGCATCGACGCGGTGTCCGCCTGGGAGCTGCTGGCGACCGTACCGGGCGGGATCGTCGCCGTCGCCGAAAGCGGCATGCACGGGCGAGAGGACGTCGAGCGCGCCGCCGCGGCGGGGGCCGACGCGGTGCTCATCGGGACTGCCCTCTCCGCCGCGGCCGATCCGGGTAGCCTCCTTCAGCAGCTCGCAGGGGTGCCGCGCCGTGACCGCTAGGGTCAAGATCTGCGGGCTAGTCCGCCCCGAGGACGCGGCCTGGGCCGCGGCGGCGGGAGCCTCCTTCCTGGGCGTCGTTTTTGCTGAGAGTCCCCGTCGGGTGAGCTGCGCGCGGGCAGCGGAAATCGTGGCGGCGTCGAGAGGCGTTCCGGTGCTCGGAGTCTTCGACGATCAGCCCGTCGAGGAAGTCGCACGGATCTCGCGGGAGGCGGGCCTCGCGGGCGCCCAGCTCCACGGCCTGTACGGGCCCGAGGATGCCGCGAGGCTCGCCGAGGCCGGTCTCATCGTGTGGCGAGTACTGCGAATTGCGAGGCCGGTGGACCTCGACCTCCTGCCCGAGATCACGCATGGCGCCGAGACGGTTCTGATCGAGCCCAGGGTGCCCGGCGCCGGAGGGGGCGCCGGTGTGCCGCTGGACCTGGCCCTGGCGGTCGAGGCGCGGAAGCGGCTCCCCGACTCGCGCATGGCCCTCGCCGGCGGGCTCACCGCGGAAACAGTCGGCCGTGCGGTGGCCCTCGTTCGGCCCGATGTCGTGGATGTAAGTTCAGGGGTGGAATCCCTCCCTGGCATCAAGGACCACGACAAGATCGCGCGCTTTCTGGAGGCGGTGCTTGGACGCAGTCCTACTGTCGGCTGACAGCTCGGTCGCCGGTCGGTTCGGTCCCTACGGGGGCCGCTACGTCCCGGAGACCCTGGTGGCCGCGCTCGACGATCTCACCGCGCTCTACGACGCGGTCCGGGTCGATCCTGCGTTCTGGGCGGAGCTCGACGCGCTACTGGCCGAGTTCGTGGGACGGCCCTCGCCGATCTCCGCGGCCCCCCGCCTCTCGGAGGACGTCGGCGCGCCGGTGCTCCTCAAGCGCGAGGACCTCAACCACACCGGCGCCCACAAGATCAACAACACGGTCGGCCAGGCGCTGCTCGCCAGGCGCATGGGCAAGCGCCGCATTATCGCCGAGACCGGCGCGGGACAGCACGGGGTCGCGACCGCCACCGTGTGCGCCCGGTTCGGGCTCGAGTGCGTGGTATACATGGGCGCGGAGGACGTGACCCGCCAGGCGCTCAACGTGTATCGCATGCAACTGCTCGGCGCGACCGTGGTCCCGGTCGAGTCCGGGACCCGCACGCTCAAGGACGCGACCAACGAGGCCCTTCGCGACTGGGTCACCAACGTTCCCACCACGCACTATATCATCGGCTCGGTCGTCGGCCCGGACCCTTATCCACGGATGGTGCGGGATTTCCAGGCAGTGATCGGCCGCGAGGCGCGGGCCCAGCTGCTCGAGCGCATCGGGCGACTCCCGCGCACGGTCGTGGCCTGCGTGGGCGGCGGCAGCAACGCGATCGGCATTTTCACCGCCTTCCTGGATGACGCCGAGGTGGAGCTGGTCGGCGTCGAGGCCGCCGGCTACGGACTCGAGAGCGGCCACCACAGCGCGACCCTCAGCGCGGGCACACCGGGCGTGCTGCACGGCAGCCTGAGCTATCTGCTGCAGGATGCCGACGGCCAGGTGGCGCCGGCGCACTCGGTGAGCGCCGGTCTGGATTATCCGGGCGTCGGGCCCGAGCACAGCTGGCTGCGCGACACCGGCCGGGTCCGCTACGACTCCGCCACAGACGGGGAAGCGCTGGACGCCTTTCAGGCGCTCTGCCGACTGGAGGGCATCATTCCGGCGCTGGAGACCGCGCACGCCCTCGCCTGGGTGCGACGGTCCCGCGGGCACTGGGCCGCCGACCAGCCGGTGCTGGTGTGCCTCAGCGGGCGGGGCGACAAGGACGTGGCCCATGTGGCTCGGCTGCTCGGGAGCCCCGCGTGACGGCGGGACCGCAGTCCGACCTCCTCCCCGCCTCCCAGGTCGCGGAGCTGATCAACGGTCTGGGCAAGGCGCTCCGCGCCTTCCACATGTACCTCCCCAACAATCCGATCTACCAGCGAGCGACGGACAACCTGCGGGCGGCGTTCTCGCCGATCTGGGCGGTGCTCGACGAGTTGGTCCTGACCGTGGTCGAGACCGATTTCGTGTGGGAGGAGCAGGTCGTCTACCACCAGCCCAACAAGAACGAGAGTCTCGCGTGGGGACTCTTCAAGGACGGGATGCGCTCGCTCACGCTCAAGCGTGGTGCCGAGCAGGAGGAGCTGACCCGGCTCCTCGAGATGATCAACCGGGCGCGCTATCTCCCGGCCGACGCCGGGGACGATCTGCTGACGCTGCTCTGGGAGCAGGAGTTCCAGTACATCCAGTACCAGTTCGTCGAGTTCTTCGGCGAAGGTGGCGGGGCGATGCCGGAGCAGACCGGCAGCTATCCGACCGGTGGCGATGACGCCGCCGCGCAGCAGCGCCGGGAACAGGTGGCCGAGGAGGCCCCGCCCAAGCCCAAGGGCGTGGTGGACCTGGAGGACTTCGACTCCACGCTCTACTTCCTCGACGAGTCCGAAATCCACCAGGTCGCCCGGGAGCTGGAGAACGAGTATCGCCGCGACGTCCGCACCTCCGCGCTCAACGTCCTCTTCGACCTCTTCGAGCTCGAGGGCGACGGCCGGACGCGGTCCGAGGTGCTCGAGATCCTCGACCATCTCTTCCCCAATCTCCTCAACGCCCGCGACTTCCGGACGGCGGCCGCGGTCCTCCGCGAGACCAAGCTCCTCACCGCCCGCGGCAAGGGCCTCACCCCGGCGGAGCTCGCGCGGCTTGAGGCGTTCGTCGCCAAGCTGAGCGAGCCGGCGATCGTGTCCCAGCTGCTGCAGTCGCTGGACGAGACACCGTCGCTCGCCGGTGAGGAGGACGTGGCGGAAGTGCTGCGCGAGCTGCGGGGGACTGCGCTCGAGCCGGCCTTGAGCGCCATCCCCGCGCTGGCGTCCCCGGGGCTCAAGACGCTGCTCGAGGGCGTGGCGGACCGGCTGGCATCGTCCCACAGCGACGAGGTGCTCCGGATCCTCCGCTCGCCGGAGTCGCCGGCGCTGGCGTCGGTGGTGGCGCTCTGCGGCCGACTCGGGCTGCATCACGCCGTGCCGGGACTGGGGAACACCGTGACCCACCGCGACCCCGCCGTGCGGCTCGCCTCGGTGCAGGCGCTGGCTCAGCTCGGCACTCCGGCCGCGCTCGCGCTGGTGGACAAGGCGATCGAGGATGACGACCGCGGGGTCCGCCTGGCCGCGGTGCGGGTGGTCGGCTCGCGAGGCTACAAAGGCGCGCTGAAGCGGGTCGAGTCGGTCGTGCTGGGGAAGAAGGAGATGGACCTCACCGAGAAGATGGCGTTCTTCGAGGCCTACGGCTCCATCGCGGGCGCCGGGGGGCTGAAGGCGCTGAGCGGCATACTGCTGCCGCGCGGGCTGCTCAAGCTGAAGGAGTCGTCCGAGACCCGAGCCTGTGCCGCGATCGCCATCGGCAAGATCCGCACGACTGAGGCGCGCGATATCCTGACGCAGGTGGCGGACGACAAGGACCTCGTGGTCCGCAACGCCGTGAGCCGTGCGCTCCGGGAGGGCGCCCGGTGACCCAGCCGGCGCACGCCGACCCGCGCCTCGCAGGCGAGGGGCAGCTGCGGCAGGGGGGCCGGGCCCTCCTGCTCGCCTTCTACACCGCGCTCCGGAGTCTCAAGCTGTATCCGGTGGAGAACGCCACGGTGCAGAAGGCGCTCGATGACCTCGACGCGACCGCCCAGGCGCTCCTCGCCATCGAGAGCGATCTCGAGATCCGGCTGGCGGGCGATTTCATCTTCGTCAACGCCACCCGGCTCCGCCTCGAGCTCGACAACTACGCCTCTTTCAGCCAGATCCTGGTCATGCTGCGGGCGTTCGAGATCGGGGCGCTGCGGATCCGCGCCAGCAACCGGCGCGAGTGGCAGATCCTGCTGAGCCTCCTGCTCAGCATCTCCGAGCAGAAGCAGCCGGAGGAGCGGTTCGACGAGCTGGCGGAGCGCATCGGCTCCGCGGGCGTGTCCTCGCTCGAGATCGAGCGCGCCAGCCATCACGACCTGGGCGAGACGGAGCAGGAGCGGGAGGCGGCCAAGCGAGTGTACTCCCAGGGGGTCGCGGTCACCCGGGACGTGATCACCAGCGTCCGGATGGGGCGGGCCACCAGCGTGAAGCGGGTCAAGCGCGCGGTGCAGCTGATCGTGGACCAGGTGCTCAACAACGAGACCTCGCTCATGGGTCTCACCACGATCCGCGACTACGACGAGTACACCTTCACCCACTCGGTCAACGTCTGCATCTTCTCGGTCGCACTGGGAAGAAAGCTGGGATTCTCGCGGCTGCAGCTGTACGACCTCGGGCTGGCGGCGCTGCTTCACGACATGGGGAAGGCGCGGGTGCCGGTCGAGATCCTCAACAAGACGACCGGGCTGGACGAGCAGGAGTGGCGCGTCATGCAGGCGCATCCGTGGCTCGGCGCATTGACGCTCTTCCTGCTCCGCTCGTACGACGAGACGCCCTACCGGGCGATCCTCACCGCGCACGAGCACCACATGAAGACCGACCTTTCGGGGTATCCCCGGACGGTGCGGCCCCGGGAGCTGGGGATCTACTCCCGGATCGTCGCGGTGGCGGACGGCTTCGATGCCGCAACTACCCGCCGGAGTTACCAGACGGTGCCGATCGAGCCGGATCAGGTGCTGCGGGAGATGTGGCAGAACCCCAAGCGGGGGTACGACATCATCCTGGTCAAGGCGCTGATCAACCTCATCGGCATCTACCCCGTGGGCACCTGTGTCATTCTCGACAGTTTCGAGGTGGCGATCGTGGCGGGGCCCGATCCCGAGGGGCAGCAGCTCAACCGGCCGCTGGTGCGCGTCGCGGTCGAGTCGGACGGCGGGACCGTGCCGCCGCCGGGGAACCTGGTGAGCCTGACCGAGCGCGACGAGGCCGGCAACTACCGGCGCTCGATCGTGAAGGTCACCAACGCCTCACGCTACGGCCTCACCGTCGGCGACTACTTTGTCTGATTCGGCCATCACCCGGACCTTCACTGACCTCCGCGCGCGCGGCGCCACCGCGTTGATTCCCTACCTGACAGCCGGCTACCCCGACCCGCGCGCCAGCGGAGAGGCGCTCCGCATCGCGGACGAGCTGGCCGACGTGCTCGAGGTCGGGGTGCCGTTCAGCGACCCCCTCGCCGACGGGCCTACGATCCAGCGCTCGACGTTTCAGGCGCTCCAGCAGGGCATGACGCTGGCCGGTACCCTCGAGCTGATCGAGCGTTGCCGACTGCAGCGGCCGGTCGTGGTCTTCAGCTATCTCAATCCGATCCTTCGCTACGGTCTCGATCGTTTTCTGGCTGACGCTCAGGGCATCGGCATCGCCGGTCTGCTGCTCACCGACCTGCCGGCGGGCAGTGATCCGGCCGTGGAGCTTGCGGTGCAGCGGAGCGCGCTGGATCTGATCCGGCTGATCGCGCCGACCACCCGCCCGGAGCGACTGGCCGCCGCGGTGGAAGGCGCCCAGGGGTTCGTCTACCTGGTGGCCCGGCTGGGCGTGACGGGTGCCAGCCGCTCCCTCGCCGCGGGCCTCGCCGAATCGGTCGAGCGCGTACGGGGGGCCACCCGGCTCCCCGTGGCCGTCGGCTTCGGCATCTCCACCGCGGAGCAGGCCCGGTCCGTCGCTCGACTTGCTGACGGCGTGGTCGTCGGCAGCGCACTGGTGGACGCCCTCGGCAGCGATGGCGTCGCCGGGGCGAGGCGCTTCCTGCGCGAGCTCAGGGCCGGGCTCGATCCCGCTCCGGCGGTAGCGTAGGCATGGGCATGGACGTCGGCACGCTGCTCGAGCGCTACGCCCGCCTGCTGATGATTGGCGGCCTGGTGGCCACCGCCGCCGCCCTGGCGGTGGACCAGCGCTGGCTCCAGCAGCCGATCGCCGTGATCCTGCTGACCGTCATGGTGCTGATACTGCGGTCCGTCCCGATCCGACTCAGCAAGTACTCCTACCTGACCCAGACGGGCATCCCGGTGCTGGTCGGGGCGGTGACCGTCGGGCCGACACCGGTGGTGCTGGCGCTGTACCTCGGCGTGCTCGGCGCGGACGTCGTCTGGCTTCGGAAGCTTCCCCGGGCGGGAGTCATCAACGCGGGTCGCGAAGTCCTGGGCTTCATGGCCGCGTTCGGGCCCTACGCCGCCGTGCACTACTTCAGCGGCGTACCGACGCTCTCGCTGGATTTCCTGCCGGCCGCGGCGATCATGATCGTGCTGTACTTCTTCTCCACCCGCGCGCTCTTCTACTTCACCCTCCTGGTGCGGGACAAGCTGGAGTACGCGGAGAAGATCCTCATCCTCCGCTGGGAGATCATCTCCTACCTGCTCACGCTCATCGCCCTCGTCGTCGTGGTGCCGACGATCCAGACGCTGGCGCCGGTCGGGTGGGTGGCGGTCGGCCTTGCCCTGGGCGTGCTCGGGCTGCTGACCCGCAAGATCATCGAGGAGGCGATCGGCGCCGAAGACCTGAACAAGGTGCATCTGATGGAAACGGCGATCGCGAGCAATGCCAGTCTCCAGGGCTCCTTCGATCAGATCGAGCGGCTCGCGTACCGGCTGCTGGACTGGGGCGACTTCCGCATCTACCGGCTGGAGGGTGCCGAGCTCACGCTGGCGTATCGCGGGGCCTACGGCCGTCCCGATCGCGGGGACCCCCCCGCCGAGCTGGGCCCGGTCCGGCGGGATGCCCTCGCCAGGGGAGAGGCGATCTCGGTCCGCGACGTCCGGCGCGATCCGCGGCTGGGCCCGGTGATGAACGGAGTGGGCGCGACCATCATCCATCCCATCCGGTTCGGCGACGACATGCTCGGCATCGTCGAGGTTGACCATCCCAAGCGCCACGCCTACGGCGCCAAGGATCTCGTCGCCCTCAGCACCCTGGCCAATCAGATGGCTACCGCGATCCACATCGCGGAGCTCCGCCGACCGCTGCTCAGCACCGTGAGCCAGATCAGTGAGCAGGTGACGGCGCTGGCGCGGGTGACGGAGTCGCTGCGCGGCTCGGCCGGCGCGCTCGGAGAGGTGTCGCACGGCATGCGCCAGGGAACGGCCGACCTCGAGCGATTCGTCGCCGGCGGGCGCCGTTCCACCGACGCGCTCTCGGCCGCGTCCCGCGCCATGGTGGAGCAGGGCGAGCAGGCGGCC
>DATLHD010000017.1:0-18309 GCA_035540075.1 Gemmatimonadales bacterium | reverse complement strand
GAAGCACGGCGGCGAGATGGTGGTGAAGGCGGTCGAGGCGATCGCGGTCGTCTCGCGGCAGAACCTCGTCGCAGTGGAGCAGATGAGCGGCGCGGCCAAGAGCCTGGCCGGCGAGTCCGACGCCCTGAAGCAGCGCGTCTCCCTGCTGCAGGTATGACCGCTTCCACGCTCACTCCCGCGCAGCGGGTCGCCGCGCTGGAGGCGGCAGCCCGGGAGCCGGGCGCTGAAGCCGCCATCCTCGCCGCTCTCGAGGACCCGGCGGCGAGCGTGCGCGAGCGCGCCATCAAGCTCGCCGCGCGCTACCTCGAGCCGTCGGTCCTCGGGGCGCTGGTCGCCGACGGGGCGAACGCGGTACGGCGGAACGCCGGGCTCAGCGCGCTCGACCGTCAGGGGCCGTACGCGGTACCGCATCTGGTCGGCATGCTCGGCGGCCAGGATCCCGAGCTGCTGCTCTTCGCGCTCCAGAGCCTTTCCCGCATCGGCCACGCCGCGGCCGCCCCGGCCATCCTCCCGCTGCTGGAGCATCCGGATCCCAACGTCGCCCAGGCGGCGATCGAGGCCACGGGCAAGCTGCGCATCCAGGAGGCGGTGCCGCCGCTCTGCGGCCTGCTGCAACGGGATCTGTGGCTGCAGCTTGCGGCGATCGCCGCGCTGGGGGACATCGGGCATCCGGATGCGGTGAAGCCGCTGATGGCGTTCGTGCCTGACTCGATCCTCGCCGAGCCCGCCGTCCAGGCGCTCCGCCGGATCGCGGCGCCGGAGTCGCTGGAGCCGCTCGTCCCGCTCCTCTTCTCGGTACGCGAGCGGTCCCTGCGCGACCCGGTGCTCCTCGCGGTCGCGGTCGTGATCGACCTGCATCCCGACCCCGAGCCGATGCTGCGACGCATGGAGCGCGACGTGGTGGTGGACGGCGGGAACCTCGCGACCTATCTGGGCCAGCTGTTGGAGGCGCCGCCCGGCGAGGGCGATGCGGACGAGAGCGACAGCCTGCTGCGCGCCGCGGCGACGGTGGTCGCGGCCGCGGGCATCGCCGAGCTGCAGCCGGTGCTGCTCGCCCGGCTCGCGCGTGACGCGGCGTCGCAGTGGATCGAGGGGCTATTCACCCGCGTCCCCGAGCGCCTCACCGGTCGGCTCGCCGAACTCCTCCGGCACCCCGATCAGGACGTGCGCTGTGGCGCGCTCCGGGTCGGCTTCTTCTCCCCCGGTGACGTCTCCGCCGTCATCGGCCACCTCGCGGACCCGCACCTGCCCGTGCGCACGGCCGCGTGCCACGCCCTGGGGCGCGTGGGACTGGATGCCACCGCGCCGCTGCTGCTGGAGCGCCTCCGGAACGGGGAGCCGCCGGAACAGGCGGCGGCGGCGCACGGTCTCGCGGGGCTCTCGCCCGAGGTGCTCGGCGAGCTCGACGGATGCCTGGAGCCGGGCACCGCCGAGGCGGTCGTCGTGGAAGCGCTCGGCGTGCTGGCCCGCACTCCCGTCCCGGGGCTGGAGCCGCGCGTGCTCGCGCTCGCCGAGTCGCGGAGTCCCGGCATCCGTCTGGCGGCGCTCCGGGCCGCCTCACGGGTACCGGGCTCGCGCGCCGAGGTCGTGCTCATGCGAGCGCTGGCCGACCGCCACGCGCCGATCCAGGCGGAAGCGCTCGACCTGCTGGTGCGGCGCGGCGGCGAGAAGTCGGTGACGACACTGGTCGCCATGCTGGGGACGGCGGACTCGCTGCGGTTCCACGTGATCCGTGCGCTGGGCCACTGTCGGGCGCAGTCGGCCGCGGTGCGGCTGCGGGATCTCTTCTCCCAGTGCGGGCCCCACGAGCAGCTGCAGATCGTCTCCTCGCTGCTCCGGATCGCGCCGGCGTGGCTCCCGCAGTTCCTGCTGCTCCGACTGGAGTCGCCCGACCTCGACATGCGCCGCGCCGCGGCGCAGGGGTTGGCCGAGGGCGCGGGGCACGAGCACCTGCCGGTGCTGCGCGCACTGGCGGAAGACGCCGACTGGGACATCCGCCACTCCGCGGCCCGCGGCCTCGGCCGGTTGCGGACGGCGGAGACGCGCGACCTGCTGCTTACGCTGGCGCGCGACGTGGAGTCCGTGGTGGCGGCCACGGCGCGCGCCGCGCTGGAGCAGTCGCAGGCCGCCGTCTCCACTGCGGCGTGAGTCCGTTCCCCGCCGCCGACCTCAAGCTCCTGGGCGACCTGATCCAGGAGCGGTTCGGGCTCACCTTCGAGGGGGTGCGGCAGGAGATCCTCGCGGCACGGCTTGGTCCCCGCCTCCGCGAGCTGCATCTCGACTCCCCCCGCGCCTATTACGAGTACCTGCGCTTTCATCCCCAGCGCGACGCCGAGTTCGCCCGCCTGCCGGCACTGGTCACTAACAACGAGACCTACTTCTTCCGCGAGACCCGCCAGTTCGAGATCCTGGTGGACCACGTGGTCCCGGAGCGTCGCGCGGGGCCGGGGCGGCCGCTGCGGCTCCTCTCCGCCGGCTGCAGCTCGGGTGAGGAGCCTTACTCGGTGGCCATCGCGCTCCAGAACGCCGGCCACGCGCCCGGGCGGGTGTGGGAGATGGACGCCTGCGACCTGAACGTCGAGCGGATCGCCCGGGCCAAGGAGGGGGTGTACGAGGAGGGCTCCCTCCGCGCCTGCGACGCCGACGCGAGGCGGCGGTACTTCTCCCAGGAGGGCGCCCGCTTCCGGCTGCGGGACCGCTACCGCGCAGGGATCCGCTTCTTCCAGGCGAACCTGTTGTCCCCCGGTTTCGCCGTCGAGCGGGGCGCCTACGACGCCGTGCTCTGTCGCAACCTCCTGATCTACTTCTGCGACGCGGCGTTCGAGCAGGCCATCGGCCTGCTCGGCCGCGCGCTGCTTCCCGGCGGATATCTCTTCCTGGGCCACTCCGAGTCGCTCTTCGACCGGACGACCGAGCTGGCGCCGGTGGTGGTCGGCGGGTCGGTCGTCTACCGGAAGCCGCCCGCATGATTCGCGTCTTCGTGGTCGACGACTCGCCCTTCGTGCGTCGCGCGCTGACCCGCGTGCTCGCCACCCAGCCGGGGTTCAAGGTGGTGGGCTCCGCGGAGTCGGGCGCGGAGGCGCTGGCCAAGGTGCCCGCCGCGAACCCCGACTTCGTCACCCTGGACGTGGAGATGCCGGGGATGGACGGGCTGCAGGTGCTTCCCGCGTTGCTCCGATGGAAGCCGTCGCTCCGGGTCGTGATGCTGTCCGCGCATACCCGGGAGGGCGCCACCGCCACGGTGGCCGCGCTGGCCGCGGGGGCGGTGGACTTCATCGACAAGAGCACCTTCAACGTGATGGATCTGGAGTTCCTGCGGCGCGAGGTGGTGGATCGGATGCAGGCGTTGGCGGCGGGCAACGGGGCGGTTGGCGCCAGCGGCGCTCATGCGCCGGCCACCGCGGACCACGCCGTGCTGGAACGGCTCCGCCACTGCGACCTCTGCGTGATCGGCGCCTCCACCGGCGGGCCTTCCGCGGTTCAGCGGATCCTGGAGCGGCTGCCCGCCCGATTTCCGCTACCCATCGTGGTGGTGCAACACATGCCGGCGGGTTTCACCGAGGCTTTCGCGAGGCGTCTGGACGCGCTGAGCCGGCTCCGGGTAAGCGAGGCGGTGGAAGGCATGCGGCTGGCTCCGGGGCAGGTTGCAGTCGCCCCCGGGGGTCGTCACGTGCGGATCAGTAGCGGGCTCGCGGTGGTACTGACGTCCGAGCCATCCGAAGCGCGGCATATCCCGAGCATCGATGTCACCATGCGCTCGGCCGCGCGCTCGAGGCCCGGGCGGGTTCTTGGGATTCTGCTCACGGGGATGGGCGAGGACGGGGCGGACGGCATGGCCACGATTCGTGCTGGCGGGGGCGTGACGATCGCGGAGAGCGAGTCGAGCTGCGTGGTCTACGGGATGCCGCGCGCGGCGGTGCGGCGTGGAGGCGCGAGCCTGGTGCTGCCGCTGGAGGAGATCGCGGAGCTGTTGGCCTTCTGACAAAGGGGTGCCTTCACCTCGGCGTGTCCGCCCCCTCCGGAAAGAACCGGCGCCGCAGCAGCGCGAGGATCTCGGGCGTGAGGCCCGGCGGATCGAGCGCGACCGCGATCTCCCGTCCGATGTGGCGGACCACCTGGCCCCGCACCGGGATCACGGTCTCATTGTCGAGCCGAAGCTCTCCTTCCACGTGACTGCCGGTGGCCGGCGCCCGCTCGGTGGGCGCGAGCGCGTAGCGGAGACCGGTGGCACTGACATCGCGCAACGGGGTGCCGCCCTGACCGGGCAGCTGGGGGAGCGGCAGCCGTGGGGCGCCGCGGCGCTCGTGATGCCAGCGTACCAGCGAGGAGCGCTCGGCATCGATGACCGAGGACTCGGGCCAGGGGCCATCGTTGGGTACCAGGGCAAGGCCGGACCGATCCATCCGGCCGATGACGGCGTCGATGAGCACCCGCCCCATCGTCCTGAGATGCAGGATCCCGCTCACCCGCTCGCCGACCTCCCAGACCCGCCCGGCCGGGGCCGGCTCGACCCGGAGCCCGCCGGGTGCAAGATCCCGCACCGCGCAGCGGTAGCCTTCCAACTCGAGCAGGGCGGGGGCCGTGCGGCGGTACTCAGCGCGGGGATAGGTCCGCCGATCCAGCGGCGGCTCGCTCCAGCGGTTCAGTCGCATGCCATATACTCACCCCGCGGCCTGCTGCGGGCCAGTGGGGTCGCTCCGGAGTGAATGCACGCCCGTCTTGGCCCGGTCGGTACCGAGGGATACATTTGCCCACATGTCTACGACTCTGAAACCCTCGAAGCCCTCGCCGGGGACGGGAGCGGGTACGCCGACCGTCTGGCTGGATGGCGAATGGTTCGATCGCGAGACCGCCACGGTCTCGGTCTATGATCACGGCCTGCTGTATGGCGACGGTGTGTTCGAAGGCATCCGCGTCTACGGCGGCAAGATCTTCAAGCTCTCCGAGCACCTCGACCGGCTCTACGACTCGGCCAAGGCGATCTGGCTCACGATCTCGATGCCGAAGAGCGAGATGGCCGCCGTCACCGAGGAGGCGGTTCGCCGCTCCGGTATCGCGGAGGCCTACATCCGGCACATCGTGACCCGCGGCGTCGGCGACCTGGGGCTTGATCCGCGGAACTGCGCCAAGCCGTCCGTCATCATCATCGTGGATACGATCCGGCTGTTCCCGGAGGAGGTCTACGAGACCGGTGTTCGGGTGGTCACCGCCGGCACGCCGATCCCGCACCGCGAGGCGCTCTCGCCGCGGGTCAAGTCGCTCAACTACCTCGCGCACATCCTCGCCAAGGTCGAAGGCATCCAGGCCGGTGCGGACGAAGTGCTCATGCTCGACAGCGAAGGTCATGTCGCCGAGGGGTCGGGACAGAACATCTTCGTGGTGAAGGACGGTGTGATCCGTACGCCCGCCGCCTACGCCGGCATCCTCAAGGGCGTCACCCGCGACACCATCATCGAGCTGGGTCACGGGGCCGGCTACGAGGTGCAGGAGACCACGCTCAACCGCTACGACGTCTACACGGCGGACGAGGCGTTCTTCACCGGCACCGCGAGCGAGGTGATCGCGATCCGCCAGGTGGACGGCCGGGTCATCGGCAGCGGCAAGCCTGGGCCGGTCACCCGCGACCTCCGGTCCCGTTTCCAGGCGCTGGTCCGGAACTGAGCACGCCGGCGGCGCTCGCCGTCTTCCTCCCCGCTCCCCGGCTCGGCACCGTCAAGCAGCGGCTCGCCGCCGAGCTCGGCAATCGACACGCACTCCGACTCTATCGCATCATGGTGGCCCGGACCCTCGCGGCGGCACGCGAGGCCGGGCTCGAGGTCACCGTGTGGTTCACGCCGGGGGATGCCGGTCCCGAGATGCGGTACTGGCTGGGCGAGAGTTGCGACGTGCGCCCTCAGGCGTCCGGACATCTCGGCGCGCGGCTCGCCGCCGCGGCGCGCTCGGCCGACGCGGACCGGCCGTGGCTCGCGCTGCTGGGCGAGTGTCCCGGAATCGACGCCACGCTGCTTCGCGAAGCGGCCGAGATCGCGGAGCGCAACGACCTCGTCCTCGGTCCCACGGACGACGGTGGCTATTATCTCATCGGCGGCGTGCCGCCCCTGCCGGATGTCTTCAGCGCGATGCCGTGGGGTAGCGATCGATTGCTCGCCGAAACGCGCACGCGCCTTGCACACGTGGGCGCCTCGTGGCGCGAGCTCCGCCCGCTCACGCTCGTCGAGACGATCGAGCACGCGAGAGCCGAGCGGCTCTTGACCTGATTCGCCGCCCGATTTCATATTGGCCGACCTTCCGGTTCGACTTCGTGGAGTCGTCCATGGTCTGGAGAGTGGTCGAGCACGCCGACCGCCATTGGAATGTCTCGATCGCCGCCGAGCGCCGCGCGCACTCGGCGGAATGGAACCTTGTCTTCTCCTTTCGGTGCCCGGGCGCCGAGGCGCAATCGGTGTGGGTGAACTATCCGCTCTCGGCCGCCTCCAAAGCCGCCCTCTTCGCCCAGGCCGAAAAGCTCCCTAACGACGTCCTCGCGGCCGCCCTCGCCGAACGCCTTGGCTGATGCTGGGTCCTGAGTCGAGGGGTGGCATAGGCTTTGCCCCTCCTGCGGCTCTGTCGCCAGTCCCTGAACTCGCCTTCTCCAGGACGGTCATGGCTGCCCCGAACCCTCTCAGCGAGCGCCTGCGCTTCGCCGAGTTCGTGCTGGATCGCCTGCCCAACGGGCGCTGCCGTGCGAAGGTGGGCCTGACGTGGCGCGATTCGGAGGCGTTTTGCGGGGAGAGCGAGGGGCTGGCCTCGCAGGCCGGTGAACTTCGTTGCGCCGCCGAGGCCTGCGTCAAGGCCTTGGGCCAGGCGGTGGCTCAGAGCGGCCTCAGATTCGAGCTGCTCGGCGTCAAGGCGGTGCGGGCATTCGATGCAACCGTCGTCATCGTTTCCCTCGCAACTACCGGGGGCGACAGCTCCGACCAGCGGGTGGTCGGCTCGGTGCTGACGGAGACGGACCCGGCCCGAGCCGCGGCACTGGCCGTGCTCAACGCGACCAATCGCATCCTCGGCAACAGGTTGTTCATGCGTTAGACGGCGCTCGCGCCGACCCACTGCCTCAGAACGCCTTCCGCCCGGCGGAATGCACCCCGAATGTCCCCCGAAGCGGAGCGCTGATGCGCCGACTTCCCGCACTCGTTCTGCTGACGCTCCTGATCGCCTGCGGTGGCTCGCGCCAGTCCACGCCGCCGAAGATGCCCGAGCCCGAGCACTCGCGCGCCGATGATTCCGCCCGGCAGTACGCCGAGGCCGATTCCTTCGCGCTTCCGCCCGCCCCCGACGTCGACACCCTGATCCCCCCTGAAGAGCTCGCCGCCGAGCTGCACGAGGCCGCGGACTCGGCGGCCGACGAGGAAGTGCTCGACGCGCTGGCCGACGCCGAGCCCACGGAGGAAGAGGCGAAGGACGCCGATGCGACGATCGCCGGCGACGACGGCAAGAAGCTCGCGGAAGCGGTCACCTGGGACATCGACGTCGAGACCTACAACAGCCACCATCGGGTCCAGTGGTACCTGAGCTTCTTCCAGGGCAAGGGTCGGGAGCGGATGGGCATCTGGCTCAACCGGATGCAGCGCTACGAGCCGATGGTTCGCGAGCGCCTCACCCGCGAAGGGCTCCCGGGCGACCTGGTGTATCTCGCCTTGATCGAGAGCGGCTTCTCCAACACCGCCACCAGCCGTGCGAAGGCCGTCGGGATGTGGCAGTTCATGAAGGGCACCGCGAAGTTCTACGACCTGCGGGTAGACTCCTGGGTGGACGAGCGCCGCGATCCCTACAAGGCCACCGACGCCGCGGCCAGGCACCTGGGGGACCTGAACGAGCGGTTCGGCTCCCTCTACCTGGCGGCGGCCGCTTACAACGCCGGCGGCGGCCGGGTCTCGCGAGGGCTCCGGAAGCTTCGCCCCGACCCCGACGAGACCAACGCCGACGCCGCGTTCTTCCGTCTGTACGACACCCGCCTGCTGCGCCGCGAGACCAAGGACTACGTGCCCAAGCTGATCGCCGCGGCGCTGATCGCGAAGGAGCCCGCGCGCTACGGCTTCACCCTGACGCCGGCCGAGCCGCTGGTGTACGACTCCATGGTGGTGCCCACGATGACCGGCCTCGACGTCATCGCCCGGCTGGCGGACACGACCGTCGCGGCGATCCGCGAGCTGAATCCGCAGTTCCTCCGTCTGGCGACGCCGCCGGCGACCGCGTCGGTGGTGCGTCTGCCCCCCGGTCGGGGCCCGATGACGGTCGCCGCGTACGCGGAGCTGCCTCCGGAGAAGCGGGTGACCTTCGTCGAGCACTTCGTTCGCAGCGGTGAGACCATGGGCGGCATCGCCCGGAAGTACCGGGTGAGCAGCCGGCTGCTCCAGGATGCGAACCCGCGGGTGAATCCGCGCCGGCTTCGTGTCGGCCAGCGGCTGGTGGTGCCGACCGGCGGCGCGATCTCGAGCACCATGGCGCGCCACATGTCGGATCCCAAGCCGGCCGCGGGTACCAACACCTCCGGCTATCATCGCGTCCGCTGGGGCGAGACGCTCTCCGAGATCGCGGACGAATACGGCGTGAGCCAACGGGATCTGAAGTCGTGGAACAAGCTGAGCGCCAGCGGCAGCATCCGGGCTGGACAGCGGCTCCGGGTGGCCCCGCCGGGCACCAAGCCGAGCAGCGCGCGCACGCACGTGGTTCGCCGCGGCGACACGCTCTCGGGGCTCGCCAAGCGGTACGGCGTGAGCGTGTCCGAGCTGCGGCAGGCGAACGGAATGTCGGAAGGGGAGACGCTGAAGGCGGGGGAGGCGCTGAGGATCCCGGGATAAAGACGACCTGTCACCCTGAGCAAAGCGAAGGGGGCATGCGTTGGGGCATGCCCCCTTCACTACGTTCAGGGTGACAGTGTCGCGTCTACTGCCCGCCCGCCGCCTCCCCGACCGGACTCCACCCGTCCATCACCGCCTCCGCGTACCCGTTCGCCGGGTCGCCGCCCGTCGCCAGGATGTTGGCGACCTTGCCAGGGCCGCGGTTGTAGGCCACGAGTGCGAGTCCCATGTCGTGGTCGAACTGCTCCAGCAGGTCCCCCAGGAAGCGGAAGCCGATCCGGAGATTGGTCTCCCGGTCGTAGAGGTCTCGCACCGTCACGTCGCGGTCGTAATAGCGCGCCGTGGGGAGCTGGAGCTGGGTGTACCCGTACGCGTGCATCGAGGAACGTGCGGTCGCCTTGAAGCTGCTCTCGACCTTCACCAGCTGGAATCCCAGCGCGGGATCGATCCCTTCGCTCAGGGCGATGTCGTAGATGTCCTCCGCGAGATCGGCCGGGATCTGATACTTGGCCGAGTTCTCGAGGATCGCGCTGGTGCGCTCCAGCTCGAGCTTGACCAGGTCGAGCTCGCCCCTGGTGCCGTTGAGCTGCTGCTCCAGGGTGCCCAGCTCGCGCGCGATCAGCTTCGTGTCGGGCGCCGCCACGACGTCCGCCGCCTTCACTCGCTTCGTCCAGCCGGCCAGAGCGCCGATGACGACGACGGTCACCAGAAGCAGTGCCCCTCGCATGAGGAGTCGCTCCAGGATCCCGCCACGCCGCTCGCCGTACCCGTCGGTCGGTCTCAGCAAGAGCTCCTCCTATTTATGAGCCGTGAGCAGGCCGCTTCGCCTTGCTCACCAACTTGACCTCCTGAATGACCATCTCCTTGTCCACTGCCTTCACCATGTCGTAAATGGTAAGGCAGGCCACGGTTACCGCCGTGAGCGCCTCCATCTCCACGCCTGTGCGCCCGGTCACACGGGCGGCGGCGGTCACCTGCACCCCCGGCAGCTCAGGGTCAAGCCGGGCTTCGACTTGCACGTGATCGAGGCCCAGCGGATGACACAGGGGGATCAGCTCCCCGGTCCGCTTCGCCCCCATCACTCCCGCCACCTCCGCGACCGCGAGGACGTCGCCCTTGGGCACGCCGTCGCCGGCCACCAGCTCATAGGCTTTGCGCGACATCCGCACCGCTCCGGTGGCGACGGCCCTCCGATCGCTCACCGGCTTGTCGCCCACGTCCACCATCCGGGCCCGGCCCTGGGCATCGAGATGGCTCAGCTTCACAGCACTTCCGCCAGGTCCTCGCCCAGCACGGCGAGGAGCACCTGCGGGTTCACGTTCCCGGCCGCCGCCTCCCTCGCCTCGGCCACCTTCTCCATCGCGAGCAGCAGCGGCTCGGGGCTCCGGTGGCGGAGCAGCGGGGCGGGCACGCTCCGGCGGACCGGCTGTCCCATTGTGCCCCTCGCTGCCTCACCCAGCGTCTCCGCCAGCGCGTCCAGCATCGCGGCGAAGTCCCCGCGGGCCGCGAACGTCGCCTGGCCCAGCGCCCGCTCGAGCGCGGCGCCGCGGCCTTCGACCACCGCCGCGAGGAGCTGCTCCGCGGAGCGGTAGGCCTTGCCGACCTCCTCGCCCTCGCTGAGCGCGGCGCCGATCGATCCGGACGCGAGCGCCACCCGCTCCTCGATCTTCTCCCTGTTCCAGCGCGGCTCGGTATGCTGCGCCAGAAAGCCCCGCACCTCGTCGTCGCTCAGCCGGTTCAACCGCACCGGCGCCGCGCGGGAGCGGATCGTGGGCAACACCCGCCGCGGATCCAGCGTCGTCAGGACGATCAACGCCCCCGCCGGCGGCTCCTCCAGCAGCTTCAGCGTGGCGTTCGCCGCCTCGGGACTCGACTCCTGTGGCACCAGCCGGTCCGCCTCGCCGACGATGAAGACCCGGCGGCCGCCTTCCACAGACGTGAGCGCCATCCGCCGCTGCAGCAGCCGCACGGTGGCGATGGAGTGGATCGCCATCCCGTCCGGCGCCGTGTACAGCGGCCGCTTGCGACGCTCTTCCATGATCCCGGCCAGCGTCTCTGCCGCCTCGTCCACCTGCTTGTCCGGATCCCCCGCTTTGGGCCGGAGGATCGGTACCAGCCAGTGCACGTCCGCATGCGCCAACCCCGCGACGAGGCGGCAGGCTCGGCAGGTGCCGCAGGGCTCATCGCTTCCCTGCTCGCAGAGCACCAGCTGGGCGAGCCAGAGCGCCAGGCGCTGCTTTCCCACCCCTGTAGGTCCGGTGAACAGGAGGACCTGGGGCAGGGTACCGGCACGCACCGACCGGGCCAGACGGCGCCGGGTTTCCTGGTGCCCAACGAGGGGGGCCAATGGCATGGGGAGAAGGTAAGGTGCGGTGGAAGAAAAGACAGTATGACTATTGTAACATGTTCCCGAACAACGTGTTAGGCACGCTTCCTGTAGTCGCTTTATGCCACAGAGCGCGCAAGGTTCGGCGGCGGTGCCGTCAAGTGAGCCTCCACTCACCTCCGGGGCAGCGCAGAAACCTTCACCTCGTCCGGGACTTCGACACTCCACTTGAGGACCAGCAGTAGCGGGGCGGTCGCGAGGGCGGCGAGGAGGGTGAGTCTGGGGTAGCCCCACCCTTCCAGGATCAGGCCGGAGATGGCGCCGGCGGTGGCGCCGGCCAGACCCATCACGAGATCGGAGAGGCCCTGGGCGGAGGCCTTGAGCTCGATCGGCACCGACTCACTGAGGAGAGTCGACCCCGCGACCATGGTGCCGGACCACCCCAGTCCGAGCAGCATCATACCGAGGGCGAGTCGCACCGAGTCGTGCCCGGCCGTGCCGGCGACGGCGCACGCGCCGAGCAGGAATGCGATACCTGCCATCACCACGTGGCGTCCGCCGAGCCAGTCCGTGAGCCAGCCCATGACCGGCGCGAAGGCGAACATGCCCGCGATATGGAGGCTGAGCACGACACCGACGATGCTGAGGGTGCGGGCCGCATCATGACCGGCTGATCGGATGTGCACCGGCGTCATCGCCATCACGCCGACCATTACCAGGTGTCCGGTGGCCATGGCGATCACGCCGAGGCGAGCCGACGTGTGCCCGGCCACAGCCCGAAGTGCGGCACCCATCCCGGCACCCGCGGGTGCTCCCACCGCAGCTCCGGTGCCCGCATTCAACTCGCGCGCGACGACCGCCGGATCGGGCCTGAGCAGGAGGAGCAGCAGCAGGGTCGCCAGCGTGAACAGCGACGCGGAGAAGAAGAAGGGGCCCGCGATCGTGGGCGCGCCGTAGCGCGCCACCGCCGTGCCGGCAGCCGCCGCGAGACTGGGTCCGACGACGGCGCCAAGGGTCGTGCCCCAGACGATGAGCGAGAGATGTCGGCCCCTCAGCGCCACGGGAGCGAGATCCACCGCGGCGTAGCGGGCCTGGAACCCGGCGGCGGTGGCACCACCGAAGAGGAAGAAGCCGAGAAAGAGGAGCGGAACGGAGCGTTGGAGCGCGGCGGTGAAGACGATCAGCGCGCCGACAGCCGCGGCGCCGTACCCTGCCGCGAGACTCGGCCGGCGGCCGCGCCGATGGACGATCGCCGTGGCGGGAACCGCGAACAGGGCGGCCCCGATCACGTTCGCGCTCTGTGCCACACCGGAGAGACCCACGCCGGCGATGTCCGCGGCCAGCAGGGCACCGACGGACGCGCCGATCGCGGAGCCGACGCCGCCAATGACCTGGGTGGCGAAAAGGACGCTGAGAGTACGGCGCTGTACGGCGGCGACATGCATGGACCGAAGAGTAGTGTGCCCCGGCCGAGCTTCAACGACGGTCGGCTCGTCGTCAGGCAGCTTGCGAGGGAGTAGTACTCCAGTGCATGTTGCTGGAACGCCCTTCATGAACTGCATACCTGTCGCCCACGGTGTCGTGCCGTGGAGGCGGAAATGCTAGACGCCCCCAAGTCCCCGGCTCACCCCCTCGCGCAATCGCACGCGGAGATCCTCGAGCGCGCCCTGGCCACCAATGCGGCCGCGCGCACGGCAGTCGAGCAGGCGACGGACCTGGTGACGGTCGCCCAGGCCCTTCAGCGTGAGCGTGAGTACTGGCGACAGATTCTTGACGGTCTCCGCGCCGGTGCCGAACGACTTATCCCGGTATGCGCGTATTGCGACCGAGTCCGCGCCGGTGAAATTCTCTGGGAGCGCATCCCCACCGGAGTGATGCGGCTTCTTCAAAACTCGAAGATCATCGATGTCACGCACGGCATCTGTCCGGTGTGCGTGTTGACGCACTTTCCGCTTGTGGCCGAAGGGACTGAACCGGCGTTTGGAGTGATAGGGGCGGGGGAGGTCCCTACTGAGGGCTTTGTGACTGAGTAGTCTCGGTCTTGCCGCCCTGATTCATTCTTAGGTCCAGCAGCCTGATCGTGTCCTGGAGCTCCGCCAGGAGGGCCCGTTGCTCCGAGGCGGCCTGACGGAGGTCCTCAGCGGCGCACCGGGCTTCCTCCGCTGCCACCCGCAGTAGCTCGTGGGTCAGGCGAGCTTCTTCCTGGCTCAGCCGATGCGACTCTTCCGCGTGTCGTTCTGTCTCGGCCGCCTGCCGAGCACGCTCGTGAATCTGGCGCTCCCCTTCCGCCTGGGTCCTCCAATCCTCTGCACTCTCACGGGCCGTTTCAGCCGAGTCGCGGACCTCTTCTGTAACGCTCTGCTGCTCCTCCCGGGCGCGGTGGGCGGCATCGTCTTTTCGGTTCCTTCCGGGATCGTTCACTGTGAGTTTCCAGCTCGAGTGGAGAGGCGGGATCTAAAAAGCAGGTCTACGAGGCCGGGCTCGCTGCTGTCGCGTGGCTCAGTCCTGAGCGGCGACTCCTTGCCACGCCACTCCAGCAGGACCAGGCGAAGCCGCGCCGTCTCGGCCCGTTGCTTCCGTGCGTCCTCCACGGTCATCTCGACCCGTGCCTGCAGCTCACGGGCACATACCCTCAGCTCAGCAGCCGTCGAGCGAACGACGGGCGCGATCTCAACTAGGGCCGGTCTGGGGGCGTTGGCGTCCATGGGCGATGTACTAGGCTGGCGTCTTCCGTATGCTAGTTGTCGGGCCCCGGCCCCTCAAGGTGTTCCTTCTGAGCCCCGGACGCCTCGGGCGTGGCTTGACCGGCGTGGGGCGCCCACGAGAGATTCCCAGCGCGTTGATACCGGAGCGGTGGAGTCGGGAGCATCGGTGGAAAACTTCGAGCGCATGCGGGGTTGAGTCTGAGGAAGTAAGTCGTTACAATTGCTGCACTTTCCCGAGTAGCTCAGTTGGTAGAGCAGGTGACTGTTAATCACCGGGTCGGGGGTTCGAGTCCCTCCTCGGGAGCTAAGACCAGCCAACAACACATAAGAGCGCCAACGACTTATGGAACATGGTCGCTGGCGCTCTTTCTTGCTGGTAGCCCGGTTTAGCCCCTGTTTGGGCCGCTTAGGTAGCACGAGGGTAGCACGGGCCGCGCTGCGACGGCCCCCCGAGCGGCACGCGCAGCGCGGTCCCCCAAGCCGAGCCCGTCCAATGCTTTGCGGTCCGGTGTCCCCTCTTGACCCCCGGTGGCTCTAGCCGAAGGGACTACGGCCAGGTGTAATTCGCTGCGTTGCTGTATTGACTAGCGATGGTTTTCCCACGGGTATACTGGAAACGGAAGCCGATCGTGGTGCCAGACGGCGGGGCCTCAGAGTAGGCCATCAGAGCGTGTCCTCGCTTAGAACCAGTCGGAATGATCCCAGCACTGCCATAACGCACCCAGTTTCCCGATCCCGTGAGACACGCCCCCCTCGGCGCTGGAGCGCCCTGCCGCGAACAGTAGTAGAAAACCGCGGTGCCATTCGTGGCTGGATTACCGGAGGCATCTCGGACAAACGCGTCGAGAACTGCTCCCCGCCCGACACTGGTCGCGTATACGGTGAGTAGATACGTGCCCACAGCAAGTTCGGCCAATGGGGTGACGTTTTGGCCACCGTCAAGGCTGGCATCGGGTGCAATGGGTGACTGGTCTGAGCAGCCGGTAAACGCAAATGGAGCGAGGACGGCGAAGATGGAAGCGGCGAGCCGACGGTGTGGCGCTTGAGGACTCCTCCAGCGTGTGGTCACAAGACCCTCGACCCGTCGATGAAGAGCACCCCAGGGCCCTCGGGTATCACCTCTGGAGCGCCCCAGGAACTTGATGCCGTAGGGTGAGCGTCTCTCCTCTTTTATTGCACAGAGGCGGGAGCGAGTTTTGCGGGGCGCACGAAGCGGGCGCGCTCTGGAGGAAGCTGGACTTTCAGCCGCGAACGGTCGCGGGGGCGACCGCGCCCTACATTAGGGCCTCGTGCGGACGTACGCGCGCGTCTACGACAGCCAGCACGCCGAGGCAGTTGAGCGGGAGGAGGTACCTGACGGCGGACCGGGCGGGGTGACCGCTGGTCAGGTCAGGGCAGGGTGGCTCCGGTGGTGTGGGCCATAAAGACCGCCTCCACCGCAGAGACTTGGACGTGAAGGTAGGGGTAGGTGTGCCAGTGTATCGCGGGGCCGGGCGGGCGAACTTCGGCGTTCCGAAGCACGCAGCCGGGGCCGATGCCTTGAATCGGGTCATCGAAGTCTTCGCCTTCCTCGACCGCCTCTTTATCACCCCACGCCTCGCGCACGCGCTCGGCCATCTCGGGTGTAATCGGTTCCATCTCGACAGCCGGGATGCTGCTCCGGCCTCCTTCATGGACCGCCCGAAGCAGAATCTCCTTCACCCACTCGTCGTGGCGAAGCCTCGGCGTGAGATAGCCACTGATCGTGGTGCCGCCGACCAAGAGGGTCACAGCCAGTTCGTGCCCCGTTGCCTCGACGTACCGAATCCAGCGGTTCAGGATGTGCTGCATGCGCCTGCCTCCGGTGCGGCCTATGGGAAGGGGGTGCCCAGTATTGTACCTCCGCGTCCCATATAAGTCCCACGGGCGGCGTAACCCCGGTAACCCATTCTTCTCCAACGGCTTTCGGCTCCCGACCCGCCTCTTAATCACCGGGTCGCGGGTTCGAGTCCCTCCTCGGGAGTTGAAGTAGAAGTCGTGCTGAAGCAACAGTATCGCGCAAGACTCAGGGCTCCTTCGTGGAGCCCTTTCTTCTTCCCAGGTGCGCCACTCGGTGTGCCCCGGCCGACTCGACGTCGCCACCGGTATCTAGTAGCAGATCTCCCCAGCTTTCAATCTGCGTCGCATCCATTGGGGCTCGCTCGCACTGGTGGATGCGGCACTGTTTTCGGACACTAGGGACGCTTAGGTATTCGAGGAGACCCTTGCCTCGGTCCATGGTGGTAAGCTGAGGAGACCCAGCATGGCACACGTTCTTCAGAACGTCCGCGTCGGCCTTCGAGGCCTCCGTCGCACTCCTGGTTTTGCCATCACCGCAATTCTCACGCTGGCCCTCGGGATCGGCCTGGCGACGGCGGTGTTCGCGGTGGCTGAAGCGCTGCTCCTCCGCCCACTGCCGGTCCGCGACCAGAACCGCGTGGTCGTGCTCTGGGGTGCCTCGCGCGACGGGAGTGTGGACAACTTCCCGCTGTTGCTCCCCGAAGCTCGCGATTTTGCGACCCGAGTGCGTTCGTTGGAACGCGTGGAGTTCTTCTCCGCCGGCGGTGCGTACTTGGTCCCGATCCGCGACGGCAGCAGCGTCTTCCGCCTCCGCCGGGCGCTCGTATCGGACGGCTATTTCCAACTCCTCGGCACCAGGCCGGTGCTCGGCCGGATCTTGGGTCCCGAGGACGCCGCCGTGGGAGCGGCGCCCGTCGTCGTCGTGAGCTATGGCGCGTGGCGGCGCTACTTCGGCGGCGACCCGCGCGTGGTCGGCCGGCCGCTCGTCATGCACGAGACCGGCGTGGCGCACACGATCGTCGGCGTGATGCCGCTCGGGATGGATTATCCAAGGGGTACCGATTTCTGGGCACCGGTCGTCCCGAACGCGGCGCCGCTGGGCGACCACCCAGTGTACGCGGAGCTCAACGTTCTCGGCCGTCTTCACCCCGGCGCATCCGCGGCCGACGCCCGCGCGGAGTTGACGACCTACTTCCAACGTCCCGACGCCTCCGAGTGGCAGCGGGAAGTGCACGGCGTCGTGCGTCCGTTGACCGACGCCATCCTCGGTGACGTGAGGCCGGCGGTAATCGCCTTCGCCACCTCCGCCAGCCTGCTGCTCCTGATCACCTGCATCAACGTGGCAAGCCTGCTCGTGGTCCGGGGCCTCGCCCGCGTGAGGGAGATCGCTGTCCGATCGGCCCTCGGCGCGGGACGCGCACGCATCGTCGGCCAGCTCATCACCGAGAGCGCCATCCTGGCCGCGGGCGGAGGGATTCTCGGGACGGTCCTGGCGGCGGTGGCCATCCGCGGCTTCGTCGCGTTGGCGCCCGCCGGGACGCCGCGGCTCGATGAGATCCAGGTGAACGGCACCGCGATCGGAGGCGCCGTCGCGATTACCGGACTCGTGACGCTGCTGTTCGCCCTCGCGCCCGCGCTGGCCACCTCGCGCGTCGACCTCCAGGACGCCCTCCGCTCCGGATCGCGCCAGAGCGGGGCTGGCCGGCGGTTTCGCCCCGGCACGGAGGCGCTGGTCGTGGGACAAATCGCGCTGGCGCTGCTGGTTCTGTCCGCCGCAGGCCTCATCACCCGCAGCTTCATGAAGCTTGAGCGCGTCGAGCTCGCCTTCGAGCCCTCGCGCCTTCTTATCGCGGAGCTGGGCCTGCCCTACCAGGGGTTCGGCGACACGCGAAAGCAGCTCGCGCTCCTGGACCGTCTGCTGCCGCGCCTCGAGGCGATCCCGGGGGTGCGCGCGGTCTCCCCCGTGCTCACCGCCCCATTTGTCAGCTCGGGGGGAATTTTCGGCCAGCTCGGGGCAGAGGGGCAAACCGCCGAGGAGGCAGCCAGGAACCCATCGCTGATGTTCGAAGTGGTGACGCCGAAGTACTTCACGACCTTCGGCATTCCCGTTCTCAGGGGGCGTGGGTTTGCGGACCAGGACCGCGCAGGCTCACCGCCCGTCGCGATCATCAGCGCTTCGGCCGCGCGGCACTACTGGCCGGGGGCCGACCCGATCGGCAAGCGCCTGCTGGGCCCGGATGAGAGCCCGGTGACCATCGTGGGCGTGGTGCCGGAGACCCGCTACCGTGACCTTCGGGACGCGCGACCCAGCATCTACTTCCCGCTCGGTCAGTCGTCGTTCCCTGTTGCGCCGATGACGTTGGCCATCCGCTCCGAGGGTCGCCCGGCCGATCTCGTCCCCGCGATTCGGCGCGCCGTGGGAGAGGAGGAGCCGGGCGTGGCGCTCGCGAGCGCCACGCCGTTCGAGACCTTGCTACGGGAGCCTCTGGCGCAGCCCAGGCTCAACGCTCTCCTCCTCGTCGTGTTCGCGGGTGCCGCGGTCACGCTGGCCGCCGTCGGCCTGTTCGGAGTCATGGCGACGATTGTGCGCCAGAGGACGCGTGAGCTTGGCATCCGCATG